>NZ_JBLMKT010000109.1:0-1717 GCF_047779955.1 Streptomyces lothianensis
CGACCGCGACTTCACCGCCTCCCGGCCCGATCAGCTGTGGGTCGCGGACATGACCCAACGCCGGTAAGTTAGCCGCCCTTTCGGGGGATTGACGTCATACAGGAGCCCCGGCGGGACTGGGTTTCGACCAAGAAGACCGCGTCCCTGCCGAGGCTCCCATGTCTGCTCATCCTGCCACCGTTCCCGCTGCCCGAGTGAGGCTGAAGTCGTCGGGCTCCCGTCATCCTTTGGACGATCTCGGTCTGGGAGCCCTGCCACAGTTGCTTTCCCCCGACGTCGTGGATCAGGTGATTGCCGACTGCGGGCGCCGGGAACGGCGGGTACGTGCGCTGCCGGCCCGTGTGACGTTGTATTTCGTCCTCGCTCTGTGGCTGTGCCCGGCCGCCGGCTATCCCGAAGTGCTGCGGATGCTGTTTCAGCAGCTCAAGGAGCATCTGCGGGCCGGAGCACTGCGGATCCCCTCGACCGCGGCCGCGGTCCAGGCCCGCCGCCGGCTCGGCCCCGCCCCGCTCAGGGACCTGTTTCGGCGTCTGCGCGGCCCTCACGGCGATCCCGACGCTCCGGGGATGTCGGCCTTCGGATGCGACCTGGCGCTGTTGAAGGTGTCGGTGGACGGCACTCGCCTGGACGTGGCCGACACCCCGGCCAACCGGAAGGCGTTCGGCGCCCCGCCGCGCGGGCGCTTCGGCTCCGGCCGCTATCCGCAGATACGAGTGCTCACGCTGATCGCCAGTGGGACGCGGGCGGTGCTGGAGGCGGTGTGGGGGCCGTGGTCGGTCGGCGAATTGCCGCTGCTGGACAAGCTCATGCAGACCGGGGCCGTGCGCCGGGGCATGCTGGTGCTGGCCGACCGGTACTTCACCGGCTTTCCGCAGGTGTCGCAGATCGTCCGCACCGGCGCCCACCTGATCTTCCGTACTCCCTCCCGGCGCAAGCTTCCGGTGTTCGCCGAACTCCCCGACGGCTCCTACCTGTCGGTCCTGCCCGGCCCGGTCTACTCGGTCAAGGGCGACTGGCGCCGCAGTGCCCGCGAACGCGGCCGCCGCCTGGGACTGCGGGCCCGCCAGGAGCAGGGCATCCGGATCCGTGTCATCGAGGCCGAGGTCACCGTCCTCCCCGAGCACGGCGAGCCCCGCACCGAGTCCTACCGGCTGATCACGACCCTGCTCGATCCCGAGCAGGCCCCCGCCGAGCAGATCGCGCGGCTCTACGCGGAACGCTGGGAGGCCGAGATCGCCTTCGCCGACCTCAAGACGTACCTGCGCAGCCATCAGAAGGTCCTGCGCTCGAAGGACCCCCAGGGCGTGGCCCAGGAGCTGTATGCCCTGCTCATCGTCTATCAGCTGGTGCAGATCACCCGTGCCCGGGCGGCGCGGACATA
The DNA here is from genome assembly GCF_047779955.1 of Streptomyces lothianensis. NCBI lineage: Bacteria > Bacillati > Actinomycetota > Actinomycetes > Kitasatosporales > Streptomycetaceae > Streptomyces > Streptomyces lothianensis. The sequence continues at coordinate 1,382 of NZ_JBLMKT010000109.1, forward strand.
CCCGCACGCCGAGGCGCTCGACCCCGACCGCATATCCTTTACCGTCACCCTGCGGGCCCTGGTCCGCACCATCGGCCAGACAGCGCCGCCGGCACGGCTTCTGCACGACGTGCTGAGCGAGATCCACACTCACCCACTCCTGACGCGCCGGCCCCGCGCCAAACCGAGAGAGCGCAAAGGGACTGTCGCCCTGGCCAAGGCGATCACGACTCGCCCGCCGAGCAAGGTCGAATACAAAATCACTACCCGTGCCCGAAAGGGCGGCTAACTTACCGGCGTTGGGACATGACCTATGTCCGCACCTGGTCGGGATGGGCGTATGTGGCGTTCGTCCTC
>NZ_JBLMKT010000110.1:0-1635 GCF_047779955.1 Streptomyces lothianensis
GTGACTCCACCCACGCGTAAACGCGCGGGCTTCCTGCGTCGGTGGCTAAGCCGCCGTGCAGAGGGCCAGCCCGGCCCTGTTGAGGACGTTCGTCGCGCCGACGTGGTCCGCGTTCGCCGCGAACCCGCACGCCGTACATGCGAACTTCGCTTGGGTGGCGCGGTTCTCCTTCGCGACATGCCCGCAGTCGGGGCACGTGCGGGAGGTGTTGCGCGCGTCCACCGGAACCACCAGGCGACCGGCACTCTCAGCCTTGTTCGCCAGGATTCCGAGGAACTGCGCCCAACCCGCGTCGAGGATGCTGCGGTTGAGTCCGGCCTTCGCGGCAGCGCCGTTCGGCAGGAAGCTGCCGGGCTGCTCGGGGTCGGCCTTGGGTGCGGGGCTCTTGGCCATGCCCGCCGTGTTGAGCCGTTCGTGCGCGATGACGTCGTGGTCGGCGACCAGTGCACGGGCGGTCTTGTGGTGAAAGTCGGCGCGCTGACGGCGGATCTTGCCGTGAAGCTTGGCGACCTTCCGGGCAGCGGCGCGGTGGGCCTTGGTGCGCCGGCGGGTCCGCTTCGGGAACGTCGCGAGGTGCCGCTGCGCTTCGGCCAGCTCGTCGGCCATCGCCTGGAGGAAGCGCGGGTTGGCGACGTGTTCGCCGTCCGAGGTGGTGAGGAAGTGGGCGACGCCCATGTCGATGCCGACGATCGCCCCGGTGGGCGCCAGTTCCTCGGCGGGCACGTTGTCGCAGGAGAGGACGACGTACCAGCGGTTTCCCTCGCGCTTGACCGAGATCGTCTTGACGCGGCCCTGTACGGGCCGGTGCTGGTGGACACGGACGTGCCCGATGCCCTGGAGCCGCACGCGGGTGACGGGGGCGTGGGGGGTGGAGTCCCAGCGGCAGCCGTCGCCGTCCTTCGGGAAGGTGACGGTGTCGAAGTGCCCGACGCCCTTGAAGCGGGGGTAGCCCGGGGTCTGTCCGGCCTTGACGCGGCGGAAGAACGCCTGGAACGCCTTGTCGAGGCGCCGCAGGGTGGCCTGCTGGGAGGAGAACGACCAGCGGCCCTGACGCTCCCGGTCGAACGCGCGGATCTCCTTGAGCTGTGCGGACTGGTCGCCGTAGCGGACGCCGGTCTTCGAGGTGTGCCGGTAGGCGTCCCGGCGTTCCTGCAGCGCGCCGTTGTAGAGGGAGCAGTGGTCGCGCAGCATCTCGCCGAGCGCGGCCGTCTGACGGGCCGTGGGGCGCAGGAGGAACTTGTACGCGCGGATCACGAGCCGTCCCCCTTCTTCCACGGGCGTTCCCACTGGGTGCTGATGTACTTCTCGACCGTGGCCGCCGACACAGCGCCGACCGAGGCCGCGAAGTACGACGACGACCACAGTGTGGGCATCCGCGACTTCAGGTGCGGGAACTCCTCGCGCAGCACGCGGGACGTGAAGCCCTTGAACTGGTTCGCCACGTACGAGGCCGACGACTTCGGGTCGTGCTTCACGAACAGGTGCACGTGGTCGGGCATCACCTCAAGCGCGATGATCTCCCACCCGCGTTCGTCGGCCTTCAGCCGGATCAGTTCGTCCAGCCGTTCCGCGACCCGGCCGCCGAGGACCGGACGGCGGTACTTCGGGCACCACACCACGTGGAGTCCGAGGTCG
>NZ_JBLMKT010000111.1:0-1633 GCF_047779955.1 Streptomyces lothianensis
TGCTGCCGCGCACTCGGCCATGCGGGCCGCGAACACCGGGGAGGTGTCGAGGAGTTCGGCCGCCATGCCGGTCCACTGCGCGCCCTGCCCGGGGAAGACGAAGACGGTGCGGGGGTTGGGGTGGGCTTCGGTGGTGTGGGTGGTGGTGTCGGGGCGGCCTTCGGTGAGGGCGGTGAGGGCGGTTTCGAACCCGTCCCGGTCGGTTGCGGTGATGGCGGCGCGGTGTTCGAAGTGGGAGCGGGTCAGGGCGAGGGAGTAGCCGATGTCGGTGACCGAGGCGCCTGTGTCCTGGCGTATGTGGGTCAGGAGTCTGGCTGCCTGGGCGCGCAGTGCTGATTCTGTTTTGCCCGACAGCAGCCACGACACCGCCGCCGGGGCCTCCGGGGCCTGCTCGAAAACCTCCGCCGGCTCCTCCTCCGGCGCCTGCTCCAGGATCACATGCGCGTTCGTACCGCTGAGGCCGAAGGAGGAGACCCCGGCGCGGCGCGGGCGGTCGGCCGTGTCCGGCCAGTCACAGGATTCGGTGAGGAGTTCCACCGCGCCTGCGGTCCAGTCGACGTGGGACGTCGGAGCGTCCACGTGGAGGGTCTGCGGAACGATGCCGTGGCGCATGGCCAGGACCATCTTCATGATGCCGGCGACGCCGGCGGCGGCCTGGGTGTGGCCGATGTTCGACTTGATCGAGCCGAGGAGCAGCGGCCGGTCCTCAGGGCGGTTCCGGCCGTAGGTGGCGAGCAGGGCCTGCGCCTCGATCGGGTCGCCGAGCTTCGTGCCCGTACCGTGCGCCTCGACGACGTCCACGTCGGCGGTGGTCAGACCGGCGTTGCTCAGGGCCTGCCGGATGACGCGCTGCTGGGACGGGCCGTTGGGGGCGGTCAGGCCGTTGCTGGCGCCGTCCTGGTTGACGGCGGTGCTGCGGACCACGGCGAGAACGTCGTGGCCGTTGCGGCGCGCCTCGGACAGGCGCTCCACGAGGAGCACGCCGACGCCCTCGCCCCAGACGGAGCCGTCCGCTGCGTCCGCGAAGGCCTTGCAGCGGGAGTCGGCGGCCACCGCCTGCTGCTTGCCGAGGTCGGCGAACGTACCGGGGGTGGCCATGACGTTGACGCCACCGACCAGTGCCATCGTGCACTCGCCGCCACGCAACGCCTGCGTGGCCAGGTGGAGGGCGACGAGGGACGACGAGCAGGCCGTGTCGACGGTGACGGCCGGACCCTCCAGACCGAACGTGTACGAGATGCGTCCTGACGCGACGCTCCCGGACGTACCGCTGGCCACATAGCCCTCGGCGCCCGCCGGGACCCTGGCCAGCAGGGCCACGTAGTCCTGCGTGTTGACGCCGACGAAGACACCGGCCGGGCTTCCCTTGAGGGTGCGGGGGTCGATGCCCGCGTTCTCGAAACTCTCCCACGACGCCTGGAGGAGCAGCCGGTGCTGCGGGTCCATGGCGAGGGCCTCGCGCGGCGAGATCCCGAAGAAGCCGGGGTCGAAGTCGCCCGCGTCCGGGAGGAATCCGCCTTGGATCGCGGGTGCGCTCGACCACCCGTCCTCCGATGCGGCGGACGGCACCAGGAGTTCCCACTGTCGGTCGGTGGGGACGGTGTCGATGGCGTCGTGGCCTTGGGTGACGAGG
>NZ_JBLMKT010000112.1:0-1506 GCF_047779955.1 Streptomyces lothianensis
ACTAACCGGTCCCCTTAACGTTCCAGCACCGGGCAGGCGTCAGTCCGTATACATCGCCTTACGGCTTCGCACGGACCTGTGTTTTTAGTAAACAGTCGCTTCTCGCTGGTCTCTGCGGCCACCCCCAGCTCACGGAGTAAATCCGGTCACCAGGAATGGCCCCCCTTCTCCCGAAGTTACGGGGGCATTTTGCCGAGTTCCTTAACCATAGTTCACCCGAACGCCTCGGTATTCTCTACCTGACCACCTGAGTCGGTTTAGGGTACGGGCCGCCATGAAACTCGCTAGAGGCTTTTCTCGACAGCATAGGATCATCCACTTCACCACAATCGGCTCGGCATCAGGTCTCAGCCTCAATGTGTGACGGATTTGCCTATCACACGGCCTACACCCTTACCCCGGGACAACCACCGCCCGGGCTGGACTACCTTCCTGCGTCACCCCATCGCTTACCTACTACAGATCTGGGTCACCGGCTCCACCACTTTCCATTCCCCGAAGGGTCCGGAACGGCTTCACGGGCTTAGCATCGTCTGATTCGATATTGGGCGTTTCAAAGCGGGTACCGGAATATCAACCGGTTGTCCATCGACTACGCCTGTCGGCCTCGCCTTAGGTCCCGACTTACCCTGGGCAGATCAGCTTGACCCAGGAACCCTTAGTCAATCGGCGCACACGTTTCTCACGTGTGTATCGCTACTCATGCCTGCATTCTCACTCGTGAACCGTCCACAACTACCTTCCGGTGCTGCTTCACCCGGCACACGACGCTCCCCTACCCATCACGATCCCCGTTAGGGGTATATATCGCAATGACACGACTTCGGCGGTACGCTTGAGCCCCGCTACATTGTCGGCGCGGAATCACTAGACCAGTGAGCTATTACGCACTCTTTCAAGGGTGGCTGCTTCTAAGCCAACCTCCTGGTTGTCTCTGCGACTCCACATCCTTTCCCACTTAGCGTACGCTTAGGGGCCTTAGTCGATGCTCTGGGCTGTTTCCCTCTCGACCATGGAGCTTATCCCCCACAGTCTCACTGCCGCGCTCTCACTTACCGGCATTCGGAGTTTGGCTAAGGTCAGTAACCCGGTAGGGCCCATCGCCTATCCAGTGCTCTACCTCCGGCAAGAAACACACGACGCTGCACCTAAATGCATTTCGGGGAGAACCAGCTATCACGGAGTTTGATTGGCCTTTCACCCCTAACCACAGGTCATCCCCCAGGTTTTCAACCCTGGTGGGTTCGGCCCTCCACACGGTCTTACCCGCGCTTCAGCCTGCCCATGGCTAGATCACTCCGCTTCGGGTCTAGAGCGTGCAACTCAAACGCCCTGTTCGGACTCGCTTTCGCTACGGCTTCCCCACACGGGTTAACCTCGCTACACACCGCTAACTCGCAGGCTCATTCTTCAAAAGGCACGCAGTCACGAGATACGTGCAAGCACGTATCCGACGCTCCCACGGCTTGTAGGCACACGGTTTCAGGTACTATTTCACTCCGCTCC
>NZ_JBLMKT010000113.1:0-1437 GCF_047779955.1 Streptomyces lothianensis
ACCACCAAGCCACCCTCACCCCCCACCACCACACCAACCTCGCCACCATCCAACGACACACCGGCCACAACGAACTCTTCGACACCTCCGTCGTGTTCCAGAACTCCCCGTGGGACGAGGACGCGCTGGGCGCCGAGGGCCTCAGGGTGGAACTCACGGACGACGAGAGCGAGGGGTTCACCCACTTCCCGCTGAGCATCGACGCCTTTCCCGGCGACGGCCTCCGGGTGGAGATCAGCTACCGCCCCGATGTCTTCGACGCCGCGCAGGCCGAGCAGTTCGTGGCCCGCGTGGAGGCGCTGCTCACGGTCATGGCGACCGACCCGGGCCGGCTCGTCGGCCGGACCGACGTCCTGCCCGGGCAGGAAATCTCCCACCTGCTGGCCCTGGGCAGCGGGCCGACGGAGCCGGTGCCCGAGCTGACCGTCCCCGAGCTGTTCGAACGCCAGGCGGCCGCCCATCCGGATGTCACCGCCCTCGTCTTCGGGGACCAGCGGCTCACCTTCCGCGAACTGAGCGTGCGCGCCAACCGCGTCGCCCACCGCCTGATCGGTCTCGGGGCGGGTTCCGACGACCCGGTGGCCGTTCCCGTACCCCGGTCCGTCGAGGCGATCGTCGCCGCGCTGGGGGTCATGAAGGCGGGCTGCACCTATCTTCCGGTCGAGCCCTCCTGGCCACCGGAGCGCATCGCGGCGCTCTTCGCCGACGTGCGCCCCTTCGCGGCGCTGACCGTCGCGGACACCCTCGCGCTGGTGCCGGGCGATTACACCTCCCCCGTCCTGCGCCTGGACGAGCCCGATGCCGATGTCCCCTCGCACGACCCCGGCGACACGGACCGGGTGCGGCCGCTGCTGCCCACCCACCTCGCCTACGTCATCCACACGTCCGGCTCCACGGGCCGCCCCAAGGGCGTCGCGGTCACCCACCGCAACCTGGTCAATCTGCACCATGCACAGAACAGCGCCTACATGCTGCCCGCCGTGGCCTCCCTCGGCGGCCGGCGTCTCGCGGTGGCTCTGGTCGCTCCACTCGGGTTCGACGCGGCCTGGGCGGATCTGCTGCGGATGGTGGCCGGGCACGAGCTGCACCTGATCGATGACGCGGTCCGCCAGGACCCAGAGCGTCTGGTCGGCTACTGCACGACGCACCGCATCGACTGCCTGAACCTGACCCCGCTGTACGCCGCGCATCTGGTGTCCGCCGGGCTGCTGCGTTCCCCGGGGCACCTGCCGCGGCTGATCTCGCTCGGCGGCGAGACGGTGGACGAGTCGCTGTGGGCCGAGCTGGGCGCCGCGGGTGTCTTCGCCTACAACCTCTACGGCGCGAGCGAGTGCGCCGTGGACTCCACATGTACCCGGGTATCGGGAGGAATCCGCTCCCGCATCGGCCGTCCGATGGACAACACACAGGTATACGTCCTCGACAACGCCCTGCGCC
>NZ_JBLMKT010000114.1:0-1416 GCF_047779955.1 Streptomyces lothianensis
GGCGCAGGGCGTTGTCGAGGACGTATACCTGTGTGTTGTCCATCGGACGGCCGATCGGCAGGACCGACGGGACCTCCTCGCCCACCGGCACCGGGAACGACGTCGCGAACGTCGTGGTCTCCGTCGGGCCGTAGACGTCCACGACCACCAGCTCCGGGCAGTGGTCGCGGACCCGGCGCACGGCGTCGGAACGGACCGCCTCACCGCCCGTCCACACCTCGCGCAGGCCCGACAGGCATTCCGGGTCATCGAGCGCGAAGGCGTGGAACAGCGCGGTGGTGAGAAACAGCGAGGTGATGCCGTGAGTCCGGACCAGGTTGCGCAGGCCGGCGGCGGTCAGTGCCTGCGGAGGGGAGACGACCACCCTGCCACCCGCGAGAAGCGGCACCCACAGTTCGTAGGTCGACGCATCGAACATCAGGGAGGAGTGGGAGAGCATGACCTCGTGCCCGGCGGCGAACCGGCTGTCCCGGGCCAGCGCCACCACATCGGCATGGGTGGCCTCCACGCCCTTCGGGAGCCCGGTCGAACCCGACGTGAACATCACGTACGCGCCGTCGTCCGGAAGCGGCCGGGTGTCCTCGGGCAGCGCTGCCGCCGAGCACGCGTCCGCCGCGGACCGCAGGTCGTCCACCAGCACACGTACACCGTCGTCGGCCGGGGCGTCCGCCCACGAGGATCCGGCACAGGTCACCACACAGGCGGGCCGGACATCGGCCGTGACGACCCGCATCCGCTCCGGCGGGAAGGCCATGTCCAGCGGAACGTAGCTGCCGCCGGCCTTGAGCACGGCGAGCACCGACGTCAGCCAGTCCGCTCCACGCGGCAGCGACACCACGACCCGTGCACCCGGCCGCAGCCCCCTGTCCATCAGTGCCCGGGCCCACTGGTTCGCCCGAGCGTCCAGCTCGGCGTACGAGAGGCGGGTGTCGCCGTCCACCAGGGCCACCGCGTCGGGTGTGCGCGCCGCCTGCGCCTCGAAGGCGCCGCGGACCGTCTCGGGCGCGGCCGGGACAGCGGTGTCGTTCCAGTCCTCGAGCACCTGCGTGCGCTCCGTGGCGAGCAGTGACTCCGTCCGGCCGACCAGCCGGCCCGGATCGTCGGCCAGTACGCCCAGCAGCCCGGCGAAGCGGTCCGCGAAGGCGTGGGCGCGAGCCGTGTCGAACACATCCTGGCGGTAGCTGATCTCGAACGACAGCCGGTCGCCGGGGAAGACGGCGAGGCTCAGCGGATAGTGGGCGAAACCGCGGGACGCCTCCGACTCCTCGGAGAGCAGGCCGTGTTCGCGGCCCCTGAGGAAGCCGGCGTCCCAGAAGTCGTGCCGGGGGGTGTCGTGCTGGGTGAAGTTCTCGAACGCCATGGAGGTGTCGAAGAGTTCGTTGTGGCCGGTGTGGCGTTGGATGGTGGCGAGGTTGG
>NZ_JBLMKT010000115.1:0-1406 GCF_047779955.1 Streptomyces lothianensis
AATCGCCAACCCGACCCGCACCCTCGCCCACCACCCCCTCTTCCAGGTCATGCTCGTCCTGCAGAACAACGCCGAGGCCGGCATCGAGTTGGGGGGATTCCCCGCCCGGGTGGACGATCTGACCGTCGGAACCGCCAAGTTCGACCTTTCCTTCACCCTGCACGAGTGCCACACCGCCGAAGGAACACCGGCCGGACTGAATGGCTTCCTCACCTATGCCACGGACCTGTTCGAGCGGAACACGGTCGAGACGCTGGTGGCCCGGCTCGTACGGTTCCTCGACGCCGTGGCGGCGGACGCCGACCGGCCTGTGCGGTCGGTGGACGTCCTGGCACCCGAGGAGCGCGCGGACCTACTGGGCGCGTGGAGCGCGTCGCCGCAGGAGATCGCCGAGGCATCGTTCGTCGAGCTCTTCGAGGAGCAGGTGGCCCGGGGTCCACAAGCGGTGGCGGTGGAGTTCGGTGACGTATCACTGTCGTACGCCGAGCTGAACGGCCGCGCGAACCAACTGGCCCGATGGCTGGTCGAACGCGGAGCCGGCCCCGAGGCACGGGTCGCGGTGGCACTGCCACGGTCGGTGGAATGGCTCGTCGCCATCCTGGCCGTGATGAAGACCGGCGGCGCCTACGTACCGGTCGACCCCGAGTACCCGGCGGACCGCATCGCCTACATGCTCGACAACTCCGACCCCGTCACCGTACTCACCTGTGCCGAAACGGCTCCCGAACTGCCTGCGGGCGTACTCCCCTTCCTCGTCGAGGACATTCCGCTGGACGCGTACGAGTCCGGTGACCTGAGCGACGAGGACCGCACCGGACCACTGCTCGCCCAGTCACCCGCCTACGTCATCCACACCTCCGGCTCGACCGGCCGCCCCAAGGGCGTCGTCGTCACCCACACGGGCATCGCCGGACTCGCGCATGCGCAGATCCACACCCTGGGGGTCGACGCAGGCAGCCGTGTGCTGCAGTTCGCTTCACCGAGCTTCGACGCCGCTTCCTGGGAAGTGGTCATGGCGCTGCTGTCGGGGGCGCGGCTGGTGCTCGCGACAGCCACCGAACTGATGCCCGGCGAACCACTCGCCGATGTCCTCGCACGACACCACATCACCCACGCGACACTGCCCCCCACCGCCCTCACCGTCCTGCCCGACCACGCACTCCCCGACGGAATGACCCTCATCGTGGCCGGCGAGGCCTGCCCACCCGCCATGGTCGAAAAATGGTCCACCGGCCGACGCATGATCAACGCCTACGGCCCGACCGAGACCACCGTCTGCGCCACCATGAGCCAACCCCTCACCGGCCCCGTCACCCCACCCATCGGCACCCCCCTCACCAACACACAGGTCTACGTGCTCGACGCGGCACTGCAACCCGTACCCGTAGGAGTACCCGGCGAACTCT
>NZ_JBLMKT010000116.1:0-1352 GCF_047779955.1 Streptomyces lothianensis
CGAGGAACTGGCCGAGGTCCTGCACGCGAAGGTCACCGGAGCCGTCAACCTCGACACGGTGTTCGCCGACACCGACCTGGACGCCTTCGTCCTGTTCTCCTCCATCGCCGCGACCTGGGGCAGCGGAGGACAGGCCGGCTACGCCGCCGCCAACACCTACCTCGACGCCCTCGCCGAACACCGCCGCACCCGAGGCCTGACCGCCACCTCCATCGCCTGGGGCCCCTGGGCCGAAGGCGGTATGGCGGACGAGGCGATGGCGGCCGAGCTGGGCCGTCGGGGTCTGCCGGCCATGGCGCCGGAGACCGCGATCACGGTCGTAGGACAGGCCCTGGCGCACAGCGAGACGTGCGTGACCGTGGCGGACGTGGACTGGGCTCGTTTCGTACCGCCGTTCACGGCGCTGCGCCCCAGTCCTCTGCTGAGCGACCTGGCGGAGGCCGAGGGTGTACGGCGGGAAAGCATCGCAGCCGAGGCCTCGGGTACTGAATCGGCGCTGCGCGGCCGGCTTGCCGGTCTGACCGGCGCCGAGCGGCTGCGGTTGCTGCTGGGCGTGGTGCGCGAGCAGGCGGCGGTGGTTCTCGGCCACACCGGTTCTGGAGCCATCGGTGAGACCGCGACCTTCCGTGAGCTGGGCTTCGACTCGCTCACGGCGGTGGAGTTCCGTAACTCCTTGTCCGCCGCGACGGGTCTGACGCTGCCCGCGACCCTCGTCTTCGACTACCCGAGCCCTGCCGTCCTGGCCGAGTACCTGCGCGACGAACTCGTCGGCGCCGAGGCGGGGGCCGACGGCTCTCCCGTGGCGTTCACCGGCGCTGCTGCCGGTGATGACGACGACCTCGTGGCCATCGTCGGGATGAGCTGCCGGTACCCGGGTGGGGTCGCCTCGCCCGAGGAGCTGTGGGATCTGGTGGTGTCCGGTGCGGACGCGGTCTCCGGCTTCCCGGTGGACCGTGGCTGGGACCTGGAGCGGCTGTACGACCCGACCGGGAAACGCGAGGCCGCCTCGTATGTCGACCAGGGCGGGTTCCTGCACGACGCGGGCGAGTTCGACCCGGTGTTCTTCGGGATCTCGCCGCGTGAGGCGCTCGCCATGGATCCGCAGCAGCGGCTGCTCCTGGAGACGTCATGGGAGGCGTTCGAGCGGTCCGGCATCGATCCGGCGTCGGTACGCGGCACCCGCACGGGCGTCTTCACCGGCACCAACGGCCAGGATTACACCGGTCTTCTGCTCGCTTCGCCGGACAGCGCCGAGGGCCATGTGGGCACGGGCAATGCGGCGAGTGTGGTGTCGGGCCGGTTGTCCTACACGTTCGGACTCGAGGGCCCGGCCGTCACCGTCGACACCGCCT
>NZ_JBLMKT010000117.1:0-1290 GCF_047779955.1 Streptomyces lothianensis
TCACTGTCACGCTCAGCCGCCAACCACTCCTGCACCCGCCCCAACACATGCACGACAAGGTCGCGCGTGCCGTCGGCGTCGTCGGCGCTCAGCTCCCACACGTCGGTGCGCGGCGCGTCGGCCGGAGAATCGATCTGCGAATCGACCTGAGAGTCGGTCGGTACGGCCTTCGGGACCCACTCCACGCGGTAGAGGGAGTCGGCGCCCTCGCCCCGGCCGGAGGAGGCGACGTCCAGCTGCTGCGCCGAGACCGAACGCAGGACGAGCGAGCCGATGCGGCCCACCGGGACGCCGATGCCGTCGGCCAGGTCCAGGGAGATCCTGCCGCCGTCGCCCGCCGCCATGCGTACGCGCAGCACCGGCGAACCGATGGCGAACAGCTCGACGTCGGTCCAGGCGAACGGCAGACCGGGGCCCTCCAGGTCGGAGACGCCGCCGGTCAGACCGATGGCGTGCAGGGCGGAGTCGAGGAGCGCCGGGTGCAGACCGAACCGGCCCGCCTGCTCCGCCGCGTCACCCGAGAGCCCGACCTCGACGAACAGTTCGTCGTCCCGGCGCCACACCGCACGCAGCCCACGGAACGTCGGGCCATAGCCGTAGCCCAGTTCAGCCAGGAAGTCGTACATGCCCTCGACGGACACGGCCTCCGCGCCCTGCGGCGGCCACTCGACCATGCCCACCGCGCTCTCGGCGGTCGGCTGCGGGCTCTCGGCGACAAAGCCCGAGGCATGCAGGGTCCACGTGTCGTCGTGGTCGTCACCGGCGCCGATGCCCGCACCCGTGCTCGCGGCCGAGGAGTGGATCATCAGCGGGCGCCGGCCGTCCGGCTCCGCCGCGCCGACCACGATCTGCAGCGAACGGGCACCGTGCTCCGGCATCACCAGAGGTGCCTGAATGGTCAGTTCGTCCAGCAGCGGGCAACCGACGCGTTCACCGGCGTGCAGGGCGAGCTCCACGAACGCCGTGCCCGGCAGCAGCACCGATCCGAGGACGGCGTGGTCCGCCAGCCACGGATGCGAGTCCAGCGACAGCCGGCCGGTGAACAACGACGTGTCCTCGCCCGCGAGCGCGACCGAGCCCGCGAGCAGCGGGTGCTCGGACGTGCTCAGACCGGCACCGGCCAGGTCGCCGGTGCGGTTGAAGTTGCGCGGCCAGTAGAGCTGGTGCTCGAAGGCGTAGGTGGGGAGAGGGGTACGGCGGGCTCCGGTGCCGGTGTAGACGGTCTGCCAGTCGACGCTCACGCCGTGGCAGTGCGCTTCGGCGAGGGAGGTGAGGATGCGGTCCGGGCCG
>NZ_JBLMKT010000118.1:0-1168 GCF_047779955.1 Streptomyces lothianensis
TACTGAGGTTGAACTCGTGGTGTCGTAGGGGCTGACGGCTGGTCACCCGTGCGGTATCACCGGTGTATGCGGTATCCACAAGGAGGCGGGCTGACCGCCGAACGGCAGCAGATCCGCGAGGAGTTACGGCTCCGGGCAGCTGAGAGGTTCGCCCGGGGTGAGGCGAGCTCGGTGATCGCCAAGGACCTTCGGGTCAGTGTCCGCTCGGTGCAGCGGTGGCGGCGGGCGTGGGAAGAGGGTGGACCACGGGCTTTGCGGTCGCAGGGGTCGGCGTCGCTGCCGAGGCTGAGCGAGAAACAGTTCGCGCAGCTGGAGGCGGAGCTGGCCAAGGGGCCGGCCGCGCATGGCTGGGAGGACCAGCGCTGGACCCTGAGCCGCGTGAAGACGGTGATCGGCCGACGCTTCCACCTGACCTACACCGTCCAGGGCGTGCGCAAGCTGTTGGTGCGTAACGGCTGGTCCTGCCAGGTCCCGGCCCGACGGGCGGTGGAGCGGGACGATGAGGCGGTGGCCGGGTGGGTCAGGAAGGTGTGGCCCTGCGCGGAAGACTCGCGGCGGTGAGTGGAGCCTGGCTGGTCTTCGAGGACGAGGCCGGATTCTCCATGACACCGCCGCAGGCCAGGACCTGGTCACAGCGCGGCCGGACTCCGGTGGTGAGGGTCCGCGGCCGTTCCCGCAGACGGATATCGATTGCGGCGCTGACCTGCTACAAACCCGGCCACCGGTCCCGGCTGATCTACCGGCCGCGCCGGGACGACGGCCAACGCGACGGACGCAAGAGCTTCTCCTGGCGCGACTACCGCGATCTGCTGATCGCCGCCCACCAACAGCTCGGCGGACCAATCGTCCTCGTCTGGGACAACCTCAACGTCCACAAAGCCGCCGGACTGCGAGAGTTCGCCGAAACCCGGGACTGGCTGACCATCTACTACCTGCCGCCCTACGCACCCGACCTCAACCCCGTCGAAGGCATCTGGTCTCTCCTACGGCGCGGCTGGCTCTCCAACGTTGCCTTCAGCACCCCCGAACACCTCGTCCAGCGCATCCGACGCGGTCTACGGCACATCCAGTACCGCAGCGACCTCATCGACGGGTGCCTCGCCGAGACCGGCCTGACCATCAAACCCGCCTGAACGATCGAGCGACACCACGAGTTCAACCTCAGTAG
>NZ_JBLMKT010000049.1:0-211123 GCF_047779955.1 Streptomyces lothianensis
TCCTTTGTACTCACCCAGTCTCCTGGGCTTTCCTCCGGGCTTCCCTTCGGTGTTTCCGACTCTATCAGACTCTTTCGAGTTCCGATTTCCTCGGTGCTTTCCAGGTCCTCCGCTTTTCGGCGGTTTCCCTTTCCGGCGAGACCCGACTTTATCAGAGATTCTGAGTCGGATTTTCCACCCGGCCCGAGGTTCTCCGGGCGCGGCAGCGCCCGGTGTTTCCCGGCCTGGCGGAGCCGTAAACGTACTGGAGCGGGGCGCCCCGATGCAAATCGAGGCGCCCCGCTCCCAGTTGTGCTGCGTCTGCGCTGCTCAGACGGCGTCAGACCTCGACGACGACCGGCAGGATCATCGGGCGTCGCCGGTAGTTGTCGGAGACCCACTTGCCCAGAGTGCGGCGGACGAGCTGCTGCAGCTGGTGGGGTTCGACGACACCGTCCTGCGCCGACTTCTCCAGGACCTCGCTGATCTTCGGCATGACGCCGGTGAAGTCGGAGTCGCCGATGCCGGAGCCACGGGCGTGGATGTGCGGACCCCCCGTGATCTTGCCGGTGGTGGAGTCCACGACCACGAAGACCGAGATGATGCCCTCGTCGCCGAGGATGCGCCGGTCCTTCAGGGAGGACTCGGTGACGTCGCCGACCGAGAGGCCGTCCACGTACACGTACCCGGCCTGGACCTTGCCGACGATCTTGGCCTTGCCCTGGACGAGGTCGACGGCCACGCCGTCCTCGGCGATGACGATCCGGTCGTGCGGGACGCCGGTCATGGCGCCGAGCTCGGCGTTGGCGCGCAGGTGGCGCCATTCGCCGTGGACGGGCATCAGGTTGCGCGGCTTGCAGATGTTGTAGAAGTACAGGAGCTCGCCGGCCGAGGCGTGGCCGGAGACGTGCACCTTGGCGTTGCCCTTGTGGACGACGTTGGCGCCCCAGCGGGTCAGGCCGTTGATCACGCGGTAGACCGCGTTCTCGTTGCCGGGGATCAGGGACGAGGCCAGGATGACGGTGTCGCCCTGGACGATCCGGATCTGGTGGTCCCGGTTGGCCATCCGGGACAGTGCGGCCATCGGCTCGCCCTGGGATCCCGTACAGACGAGGACGACCTGGTCCTCGGGCAGGTCGTCCAGCGTCTTGACGTCCACGACGAGGCCGGCGGGGACGCGCAGGTAGCCCAGGTCACGGGCGATGCCCATGTTGCGGACCATGGAGCGGCCGACGAAGGCGACCTTCCTGCCGTATTCGTGGGCCGCGTCGAGGATCTGCTGGATGCGGTGCACGTGGCTGGCGAAGCTCGCGACGATGATGCGCTTGCGGGCTCCGGCGAAGACGGACCGTACGACATTGGAGATGTCGCGCTCCGGCGGGACGAAGCCCGGGACCTCGGCGTTCGTCGAGTCGGCGAGGAGGAGGTCGATGCCCTCCTCGCTGAGCCGTGCGAAGGAGTGCAGGTCGGTGAGCCTGCCGTCGAGCGGCAGCTGGTCCATCTTGAAGTCGCCGGTGTGCACGACCAGGCCCGCGGGGGTGCGGATGGCGACGGCAAGGGCGTCCGGGATGGAGTGGTTGACGGCGATGAACTCGCAGTCGAAGGCGCCGATGCGCTCGCGCTGTCCCTCCTTCACCTCGAGGGTGTACGGACGGATGCGGTGCTCCTGGAGCTTCGCCTCGATCAGGGCGAGCGTCAGCTTGGAGCCGATCAGCGGAATGTCCGGCTTCTCGCGCAGCAGGAAGGGGACGGCGCCGATGTGGTCCTCGTGCCCGTGGGTGAGCACGATGCCCTCGATGTCGTCGAGGCGGTCCCGGATGCTGGTGAAGTCCGGCAGGATCAGGTCGATGCCGGGCTGCTCCTCCTCGGGGAAGAGCACGCCGCAGTCGACGATGAGCAGGCGACCGTCATATTCGAAGACGGTCATGTTGCGGCCGATCTCGCCCAGGCCGCCGAGCGGGGTGACGCGCAGGCCACCCTCGGGAAGCTTCGGCGGGGCGCCGAGCTCGGGGTGCGGATGACTCAAAGGACTCTCCTACCCATGCGCGCCACGTCCTCGTCGAAGGCACATGGCGCGCATGATGTCGTGCGATGCAGTTGTCGCGTTCAGATCGTGCGTTCGTTCGTCGTGCGTGTGTCGTGCGTGTGTCCTGCGTCTTCAGTTGTGAAGTCGGTGCGCCGCCTCGGTTCCGGGCGGGTGCTCCGCTGTGAAATCCGTGCTCAGAGCTGTACGCCGCCCGCGGCGAGGTCGATCCTGAGCTGCTCGGTCTCCGGGGCGGAAAGCTCCACGAGCGGCAGGCGCAGGGGGCCGGCGGGCAGGCCCTGGAGGGCGAGTGCGGCCTTGGAGGTGATGACGCCCTGCGTGCGGAACATGCCGGTGAAGACGGGGAGCAACTGCTGGTGGATCTCGGTGGCCTTGCGGACATCGCCCGAGGTGTAGGCCTCGAGGAGTGCGCGCAGCTCCGGTGCGACGACGTGACCGACGACCGAGACGAAACCGCAGGCGCCGACCGAGAGGAGCGGCAGGTTGAGCATGTCGTCGCCGGAGTACCAGGCCAGGCCGGAGCGGGCGATGGCCCAGCTCGCGCGGCCGAGGTCGCCCTTGGCGTCCTTGTTGGCGACGATCCGCGGGTGCTCGGCGAGCCGGACGATCGTCTCGGTCGAGATCGGGACACCGCTGCGGCCCGGGATGTCGTAGAGCATCACCGGTAGCCCAGTGCTGTCGGCGATGGCCGTGAAGTGCCTCAGGAGGCCTTCCTGCGGCGGCTTGTTGTAGTACGGCGTGACGGTGAGCAAGCCGTGGGCGCCGGTCTTCTCGGCGGCGCGGGCCAGCTCGATGCTGTGCCGGGTGTCGTTGGTGCCGACGCCGGCGACGACATGGGCGCGGTCGCCGACCGCCTCCAGGACGGCTCGTACGAGCTCGGCTTTCTCCGCGTTGCTGGTGGTCGGGGACTCGCCGGTGGTGCCGTTGATGACCAGGCCGTCGTTGCCTGCGTCCACCAGATGGGCGGCGAGTCGCTGTGCGCCGTCGAGGTCGAGAGCGCCGTCCGCCGTGAAGGGCGTGACCATGGCGGTGAGGACCCGCCCGAAGGGGGTCTGCGGAGTCGAGATCGGAGCCATGGGTAACACGCTACTCGCTGCTCAGTGCGCGGTCGCCCCTCGGGGGCGGCGCGGGGGCCGCTCCTGGGGCGTGACAAGGCCTGAGAGGGTGCGGCAGACGGAGCCCGGCACTGCCTGCTCGGGGGTTCAAGCAGTGCCGGGTCCGTTTGATCAGGCTAGATGAACTTCGCGAAATGCCGCAATACGGACACTTCGCAAGGTGGTTCGAGACGGGGTGTTCGGGCCCGTCTCGAACGGTGGACAGGGCGGTCGTTCTCAGGGAGCGACCCGGCCGTTCTTGTTGAAGGCCGCGTACGTGAGCGGCATGAGCTTCGCCCACTCCGCCTCCATCCGCTCGCCCACCATCTCGATCTCCCGCTGCGGGAAGGACGGGACCTTGGCGAGCTCGTGCTGGGTGCGCAGGCCGAGGAAGTGCATCAGCGAGCGCGCATTGCACGTGGCGTACATCGAGGAGAAAAGTCCGACCGGCAGGACCGAGCGGGCGACCTCACGGGCGACGCCGGCGGCGAGCATCTCCTGGTACGCCTCGTAGGCCTGGCGGTAGGAGTCCTCCATCACCCGGCCGGTCAGCTCCTGCTGGGCCTGGGTGCCCTCGACGAAGACGTATTTGCCCGGGCGGCCCTCCTGGACCAGCTTGCGGGACTCGTCCGGCACGTAGAAGACGGGCTGGAGCTCCCGGTAGCGGCCCGATTCCTCGTTGTACGACCAGCCCACGCGATGCCGCATGAACTCGCGGAAGACGAAGATCGGGGCGCTGACGAAGAACGTCATCGAGTTGTGCTCGAAGGGGCTGCCGTGGCGGTCCCGCATCAGGTAGTTGATCAGGCCCTTGGAGCGCTCGGGGTCCTTGGTGAGCTCGTCGAGAGACTGCTCGCCGGCCGTCGAGACGCGCGCCGCCCACAGCACATCGCTGTCGGCCGCGCTGTGCTTGACCAGTTCGACGGTCACCTCGCTGCGGAAGCTGGGCTTCAGGTCTTCTTCGGCGGGGGTGTTCGCAGACGTCTCGCTCACCGGCGGGGTCCTTCCAGTTGCATCGCTCGGGCGGCGCCCACTCTACGGCTCACCGCGCACGACTCCGTCCATCGCGGGCGGGGTCAGCGCTCGGCGGCCTCCGAGTGCTGGGTCTTCGCCGGGGTGGTGTCCGGCGAGAGTGCGGGCGTGCCGAGCAGCAGGGCTCCCACCAGCGCGCCGACGACGGATATCCCGACCAGCGCGCGGCCGGCCAGCCGGCCCGCACTGGGGCGCTGCCTGGGCGGCGGGGTGACATTGCTGCGGAAGGTGTCGGCTTCGGCTATGAAGGCGAACGGGACGGGCTCTCGCCGACGGAACATGATGGGCGCTTCTCCTCGGCCACTCGTGGCTTGCGTTGTCTCGTACCTGTACAGACGCACAGAAGCGCACAAAGGTGCCCCGAAATCGGAAATTTCATCGAAGTAGCCTGAACGGTGCGGCGCGGCCGCGCTCGGACCCCCGGGACTGGTCGCTCATCGGATGCCTCGGTAGCCTCACCAGGCACACCTGAGTGGTTCTGAGTGAGGATGACGTCGTGCCCCTAGCCTTTCTGACGGCTGACCGCGCTTTCGACCAGGCGGACGACGTCGCGCTTCCGCACGACGACCGCGACCAGTGGCGCCGCCCCTACCGGCCCGGCCCCTGGCGGGTCGGCGCGGCCGCGCTGCTGCTTCTGCTTGCCTCGTACATGCTGCTCGCGGCGGTGATCATCGCTCTGGCCGACGCACCTTCCGCGGGCGCGGCCTGTGCGGGCGGCGCGCTGCTCATCATCGTGGCCGCGCTGCGGCTGCTGCGGATGGGTACATG
The DNA here is from genome assembly GCF_047779955.1 of Streptomyces lothianensis. Taxonomy (NCBI): domain Bacteria; kingdom Bacillati; phylum Actinomycetota; class Actinomycetes; order Kitasatosporales; family Streptomycetaceae; genus Streptomyces; species Streptomyces lothianensis. The sequence continues at coordinate 4,918 of NZ_JBLMKT010000049.1, forward strand.
GGTGAGCGCCCGTGGCGTGCGCCGGGTCGGCTTCTTCGCGACGCGGACCCTGAAGTGGGGCGAGGTGGCCTCCGTAAGGACCACGCAGCAGCCGGTGCGCTGGCTCGGCCTGCCACGGACCGTGCAGGGGCAGGCGGTGGTGCTCGTACCGGGCGGGCGTCGGCCGGCGCCCGGCGAGCCGTTGATGACCTCGCACGGCGCGGACTTCCTGGGGCGGCCCGAGGCCTTCGACCGGGCGGCGGACACGGTGGAGGCGTGGGCGTACGAGTACCAGCCGCGTCGCTGATCCCGGTAACGACAAGAACCCCGCCCGGCTCAGGCCCGGCGGGGTTCTCCTGTTTCTCTGCTCAGGCCGCTTCGTGACCGTGCAGGGCGATCGCCCGCTGCATCGCCTTGCGGGCACGCGGGGTGTCGCGTGCATCGTGGTAGGCGACCGCGAGACGGAACCAGCAACGCCAGTCGTCCGGCGCGTCCTCGGTCTCCGCGCGGCGGCGGGCGAAGACCTCGTCGGCCGAGTCACGGTCGATACGGCCGCTCGGCAGCCGCTTCAGTTCGTCCACCGGAAGCCCGCCCTCGGCTTCCAGCTCGGCGGCCAGCCTGCCCGCCTTGCGGGCGAACTGCGTGGTCTGCCACAGGAACCACACACCGATGAGCGGAAGCACGAGGACCGCCGCGCCGAACGTGACCGTGAGCGGTGTGCCCTGCTCGATGAGCAGGACGCCACGGCTGCCGACCAGGACGAAATAGGCGACCAGGGCGCCGGCGAGGGCGAAGTACGTGAGCTTTGCGCGCATCGGCTCGTCAGTTACCCAGGTCGAGGAAGTGTTCGAGCCCGAAGGTCAGGCCCGGCGTGTCCACCACGCGGCGCACACCGAGCAGAATGCCCGGCATGAACGACTTGTGGTGCAGCGAGTCGTGGCGAATCGTGAGCGTCTCGCCCTCGCCGCCGAGCAGCACCTCCTGGTGGGCGAGCAGCCCCCGCAGCCGAACCGAGTGCACCGGCACACCGTCGACGTCCGCGCCGCGGGCACCGTCGAGGGCCGTGGAAGTGGCGTCGGGCTGCGGTGCGCAGCCTGCCTTCTCCCGGGCCGCCGCGATCAGCTGGGCGGTGCGGTGGGCCGTGCCCGAGGGCGCGTCGGCCTTGTTCGGGTGGTGCAGCTCGATGACCTCGACCGATTCGAAGAAACGGGCCGCCTGCTGGGCGAACTGCATGGTGAGGACCGCGCCGATGGAGAAGTTCGGGGCGATCAGGATGCCCGTCGCCGGCGACTTCGCCAGCCAGTCGCGGACCTGCGCGAGACGCTCGTCGGTCCAGCCGGTGGTGCCGACGACGGCGTGGATGCCCTGCGCCGCGCAGTACTCGAGGTTGCCCATCACCGCATCGGGGTGGGTCAGGTCGACGGCGACCTGGGCGCCCGCGGCGGCGAGCGTCCCGAGGGCATCGTCGCGGTCGAGGGCCGCGACGAGCTCCATGTCCTCGGCGGCTTCCACGGCACGTACTGCCTCGGAGCCGATGCGGCCCTTCGCGCCGAGGACCGCCACACGCAGCTTGCTCATGTGCTTGATTCCTTACGGGAGTTGTCCGGGAAGTATCCCGTGCTCATGCGACGGTGCCGGGGCGGGCGCCCCGGGCTCACGCGACCACTTCGCCCAGGCGCGCCGCCTGGCGGCTCTTCAGCGGGCCGATCACCGACAGCGAGGGCCGCTGTCCCAGGATCTCGCGGGCCACATCCCGTACGTCGTCGGGGGTGACCGCGGCTATCCGGGCCAGCATGTCGTCCACCGACATATGCGTGCCCCAGCACAGTTCGCTCTTGCCGATCCGGTTCATGAGCGCGCCGGTGTCCTCGAGGCCGAGGACGGTGGAGCCGGAGAGCTGGCCGATGGCGCGGCCGATCTCCTCGTCGCTCAGGCCGTGCTGCGCGACCTGGTCCAGCTCGTCGCGGCAGATCTTCAGGACGTCGTGAACCTGGTTGGGGCGGCAGCCCGCGTACACGCCGAACAGGCCGCAGTCGGCGAAGCCCGAGGTGTACGAGTAGACCGTGTAGGCGAGTCCGCGCTTCTCCCGTACCTCCTGGAAGAGACGCGAGGACATTCCGCCGCCGAGCGCCGTGTTGAGCACGCTGAGCGCCCAGCGCCGCTCGTCGCTGCGGGCGAGGCCCGGCATGCCGAGCATCACATGGGCCTGCTCGGTGGCGCGTTCGACCAGGTCGACCTTGCCGGCCGCGCGCAGCCGGCGCAGTCCGTCGCGCGGGGCGATCGGGGTGGCGTCGGTGGCCTTCAGGGCGCCGGCCTTCTCGAAGGCGGCACGGACCTGGCGTACGACCTTGGCGTGGTCCACGTTTCCGGCGGCGGCGACCACCAGGTGGCGCGGATCGTAGTGCTTCTTGTAGAAGCGGCGGATCCGGCTCGCGTCCAGCGCGTTGACCGTGTCGACCGTGCCGAGGACCGGGCGGCCGAGCGGGGTGTCGCCGAGCATCGTGTGCGCGAACAGGTCGTGCACACAGTCGCCCGCGTCGTCCTCGGTCATCGCGATCTCTTCGAGGATCACATTGCGCTCGGCGTCCACATCGGCCTGCTCGATGAGCGAGCCGGTGAGCATGTCGCAGACGACGTCGATGGCGAGCGGCAGGTCCGTGTCGAGCACCCGCGCGTAGTAGCAGGTGTACTCCTTGGCCGTGAACGCGTTCATCTCGCCGCCGACCGCGTCGATCGCGGCGGAGATGTCGAGTGCGGTGCGGCGCTTGGTGCCCTTGAACAGGAGGTGTTCGAGGTAGTGCGTCGCGCCGTTCAGCGACGGAGTCTCGTCGCGGGAGCCGACGTGCGCCCAGATGCCGAAGGTCGCGGAGCGTACGGAGGGCAGCGTCTCGGTGACCACACGCAGACCGCCCGGCAGGACGGTGCGGCGGACGGTACCGATGCCGTTCTCACCCTTGAGAAGCGTTTGGGTACGGGCGACGGCCCGCACCTCCGAGGAGGTGCGGGCCGTCGCCGCGGTGCTACGGGACGTCACTTGTCGGCGTCGTCCTTCTTGTCGTCGGCGTTCTCGTCCTCGCCCTCGATCACGGGGATCAGGGAGAGCTTGCCGCGGGAGTCGATCTCGGCGATCTCGACCTGGACCTTCTGGCCCACACCGAGCACGTCCTCGACGTTCTCCACGCGCTTGCCGCCGGCGAGCTTGCGGATCTGCGAGATGTGCAGCAGACCGTCCTTGCCGGGCAGCAGCGAGACGAAGGCGCCGAAGGTCGTCGTCTTCACGACGGTGCCCAGGTAGCGCTCGCCGACCTCGGGCATCGTCGGGTTGGCGATGCCGTTGATCGTGGCGCGGGCGGCCTCGGCGGAGGGGCCGTCCACGGCACCGATGTAGATGGTGCCGTCGTCCTCGATCGTGATGTCGGCGCCGGTGTCCTCCTGGATCTGGTTGATCATCTTGCCCTTGGGGCCGATGACCTCACCGATCTTGTCCACCGGGATCTTGACGGTGATGATGCGCGGCGCGTTCGGGGACATCTCGTCCGGAACGTCGATCGCCTCCATCATCACGTCGAGGATGTGCAGCCGGGCGTCGCGGGCCTGCTTGAGGGCCGCGGCCAGGACGGAGGCCGGGATGCCGTCCAGCTTGGTGTCGAGCTGGAGGGCGGTCACGAACTCCTTCGTTCCGGCGACCTTGAAGTCCATGTCGCCGAAGGCGTCCTCGGTACCGAGGATGTCGGTGAGGGTGACGTAGTGCGTCTCGCCGTCGATCTCCTGGGAGATCAGGCCCATGGCGATACCGGCGACGGGGGCCTTCAGCGGCACACCGGCGTTCAGCAGCGACATGGTGGAGGCGCAGACCGAGCCCATGGACGTCGAACCGTTGGAGCCGAGGGCCTCGGACACCTGGCGGATCGCGTACGGGAACTCCTCGCGCGTCGGCAGCACCGGCACGATCGCGCGCTCGGCGAGCGCGCCGTGGCCGATCTCGCGGCGCTTCGGCGAGCCGACGCGGCCGGTCTCACCGGTGGAGTACGGCGGGAAGTTGTAGTTGTGCATGTAGCGCTTGCGGGTCACCGGGGAGAGGGTGTCCAGCTGCTGCTCCATGCGGAGCATGTTGAGGGTGGTGACGCCCAGGATCTGGGTCTCGCCACGCTCGAACAGGGCGGAGCCGTGCACGCGCGGGATGGCCTCGACCTCGGCGGCGAGCGTACGGATGTCCGTGACGCCGCGGCCGTCGATGCGGAGCTTCTCCTTGATGACGCGCTCACGGACCAGGGACTTGGTCAGCGAGCGGTACGCGGCGGAGATCTCCTTCTCGCGGCCCTCGAACTGCGGGAGCAGCTTCTCGCCGGCGATCACCTTGACGCGGTCCAGCTCGGCCTCGCGCTCCTGCTTGCCGGCGATGGTCAGCGCCTGGGCGAGCTCGGTGCGGACGGCGGCGGTGAGGGCCTCGAGGACGTCGTCCTCGTAGTCGAGGAAGATCGGGAACTCGCCGGTCGGCTTGGCGGCCTTGGCGGCGAGCTCGGACTGGGCCTTGCAGAGCACCTTGATGAAGGGCTTCGCGGCCTCCAGGCCGGCGGCGACGATCTCCTCGGTCGGCGCGGCGGCGCCGCCCTTGACGAGCTCGATGGTCTTCTCGGTGGCCTCGGCCTCGACCATCATGATCGCGACATCGCCGTCCTCCAGGACGCGGCCCGCGACGACCATGTCGAAGACGGCGTCCTCGAGCTCGGTGTGCGTCGGGAACGCGACCCACTGGCCCTTGATCAGGGCGACACGGGTGCCGCCGATCGGGCCGGAGAAGGGCAGGCCGGCCAGCTGCGTGGAGCAGGAGGCGGCGTTGATGGCGACCACGTCGTAGAGGTGGTCGGGGTTGAGCGCCATGACCGTCTCGACGACCTGGATCTCGTTGCGCAGGCCCTTCTTGAAGGACGGGCGCAGCGGGCGGTCGATCAGGCGGCAGGTGAGGATCGCGTCCTCGGAGGGGCGGCCCTCGCGGCGGAAGAAGGAGCCGGGGATCTTGCCGGCCGAGTACATCCGCTCCTCGACGTCCACCGTGAGCGGGAAGAAGTCGAGCTGGTCCTTGGGCTTCTTGGACGCGGTGGTGGCCGAGAGGACCATTGTGTCGTCGTCCAGGTAGGCCACGGCGGAGCCGGCGGCCTGACGGGCCAGACGGCCGGTCTCGAAGCGGATGGTGCGGGTGCCGAAGGTGCCGTTGTCGATGACGGCCTCGGCGTAGTGGGTCTCGTTCTCCACTATGGGTTTCTCCTACGTGTCGTCTTGTGTCCCCTGGCCCGTGTGGCCATGGAACGGCTACGTGAGGAGCGCGCCTTGTGTGCGGGCCGGTCTTCGATCGAAGCACCCGGGGTCATGATCCCGGGGGCCACTACCGAGGACCGGCGGCGGCTTGGCGGCGCTGCTCCTCGTATGTGCGTTGTGCGACCAGACTACAAAGCCCGGGTGACACTCCGCACGTACAGCAAAGGGAGCGGCCCCCTCGATGTGGGAACCGCTCCCTCGCTCAACGTCTTACTTGACGCCGCCGGCCGCACCGCGGCGGATGCCGAGGCGCTCGACCAGCGTACGGAAGCGCTGGATGTCCTTCTTGGCCAGGTACTGCAGCAGGCGGCGGCGCTGGCCGACCAGGATCAGCAGACCACGGCGGGAGTGGTGGTCGTGCTTGTGGGTCTTGAGGTGCTCGGTCAGGTCCGAGATGCGGCGCGAGAGCATGGCGACCTGAACCTCGGGGGAGCCGGTGTCACCCTCCTTGGTGGCGAACTCGGCCATGATCTGCTTCTTCGTGGCGGTGTCGAGGGACACGCGAACTCCTCTGAGTCTGTGGATGCCACCGAGTGCCCCTGGTCTGAGTCTCAGGGGAGCTTCCGTTACTCGGGAGGCGGGGATCCGCTGGGCGCGAACCCCAGATCCGGTGTGGTCCGGGGGTGCGTACACAAACGGCCGTCACACAGAGTACCAGGCGGGCGGTCCGGGCCCGGCCCCAGGTCGCGAGGCGGGCGCCGCTGCCGTGGTCGGGACGGGTCAGGACGTGAGGGCCCGGGCCGCAGGTCAGGACGCGAGTGGCCCGGGCCGCAGGTCAGGACGTGAGGGCCCGGATCGAGTGGTAGACGTCGAAGACCGCCAGGCACAGCGGGAGCAGGGTCAGGAGCACCATCGACTCGGCGATCTCCAGGAAGCGCCCCCAGAACGGGGTGACGCCCTTGCTGGGCACGATCAGCCCGATCGCCGTGATCAGCGCGGCGCACAGCGCGATCGCGGCCGTGAGCCAGATGATCCGCAGGTCGAGAGCCGAGCCGTCACCGCGCAGGGCGTCGCGCCACATGTCCAGGGGCGGGTTGAGGGCGAGGCCGAGGCCGAGCAGGACGAGCGCGGCGAGGCCCGCGGCGAGCGCGCAGCCGACCTGGGCGGTGTAGCGGAAGAGGTGGGCGCGCATCAGGAGCGCGATGCCGGTCGCGAGGGCGAGCAGCTGGCCCCAGAGGTTGTCGGAGAAGCCCAGCACACCGGCCGCGACGACGGCGACGAGGGCGCAGCCGCCGACCAGACCGACGAGCAGCTCGTGGCCGCGCCGGGCCTGCGCGGCGATGCGCTCGCCGTCCACGGGGCCCTGTGGAGTGCGGTCCTCGTCGTTGCCGTAGGCGCCGACCGTCGTACGGGGCGGTTCGAAGCCGATCGGGAGGCGGGCGAAGCGGGCCGAGAGGCCGGGCAGGAAGGCGAGGCCGCCGAGGGCGAGCGGGGAGCAGGCCGCGGCCGACTCGATGGGGGCGAGCCCGGTGAGGATGGCGACGAAGGTGACGAGCAGACCGATCGCGGAGGCGAGGACGAAGGCCACGAAGGGTCCGTCACCGTTCGGCGTGACGATCGTCAGAATCACGGCACAGAGCAGTACGGCCGCGCAGGCAAGCAGGAACTGCAGCCTGCCGATGCCCTGCCCCTCGGCGGTGGACAGCAGCCCCGAACCGGCGACCGCCGCATTGGCCAGCGCGCCCACGCCGAAGGCGAGGGCGGAGGAGCGGTCGTCGTACACCCGGGCCCGTACACCCGAAAGAGTGAGCAGGGCGACGGCCGCGACGGCCGCGAGGATGCCCGGCAGACCGTGCATGTCGTGCCCGATGCCGGAGGTCCACAGCACGAAGGCGAGCAGGACGAGGAGCACCGAGCCGCCGAGGAGGCCCGCACCGCGCATCAGGGCGTCGGACCACAGGGTGCGGTCCTCGGCGACGGCCGAGGCGACCGCGTCGGAGACGTCGTCGAAGACGGCCGGCGGCAGCGAGTCGGCGAAGGGGCGCAGCGAGAGGAGTTCCCCGTCGAGGATGCGCTGGGCCGACAGCGAGCCCGCGCCGTCGAGCACCGTGCCGTCGCGGCGCACCAGGTGGTAGCCGACGGGGGCGCCGGGTGCGGGGCTCTGGCCCGACAGGCGGAGAATCTCGGGGTGGAGATCGGCGACGGGGATGTCATCGGGCAGGGCGACGTCGACGCGGCTGTCGGGGGCCACGACCGTGACGCGGCAGAAACCGGTGCCGCCTGCGGTCGGTGCTGCGGAACCCCGACGGCCCGCGGGACCCGGCTGACCCGCGGCACCCGGCTGCCCCGGGGCGCCCGGCCGGCCCGCGGGGCCCGGGGACGGCGCCTGGACGGTCGTACTCACTGCTGCTCCCCCTTATATGCATGGTCCGCTGCGTGCGTATGCGTGGTTCGCCGTGCGCGGGGTCCGTCGTGCCCGTGGCCCGTCGTGCGCATGGCGGTACGCAGGCCGTCGGCCGCCCGGCAGGCAGGCCCGCGATCGACGTGCCTGCGGATTTGCGGCCGCCCGCATCTTCGCGGCTGCGTACTGCCGTTGGACCTGCGGTGCCACTCGGTTCATCCGTAACTTGCGACACCCTACCGCCCGTCCGCCCCGTGGTACGTAAGTAGGATCACCCCTCGCGGACGGGCCTTGCCGCCACGGGGGCGCCGATAGGAACATTTCCGTCCGGCAAGGGAATGGGTGTGCCGTGAGCCAGATCGTCGTCAAGCGTCCGCCGCGCGCTCTGCCCGCCGAAGTACCCGGTGAACCACTGCAGTTGCAGCCCCCGCCGGAGCTGCCGCGCGGTCAGCAGGAGGGCGCGCTGATGCAGCTCCTGCCGATGCTCGGCATGGGCGGATCCGTCGTCTTCTTCTTCATGACGCCGAATCCGATCATGCGGATCATGGGCATGGTGATGATCGCGTCCACGATCGCCATGGCGGTCGCGATGCTGGTCCGCTACCGCCGCGGCACCCAGGGACAACTCGCCGACATCCGCCGCGACTACCTCCGCTATCTCGCGCAGACCCGGCGCAGCGTGCAGCGCACGGCCCGGTTGCAGCGCGATGCGCAGTTCTATCTGCACCCCGCCCCCGAGCAGCTGTGGGCGCTCGTCGCCGAGGGCAGCCGGGTCTGGGAACGGCGCGTCGGCGACGGCGACTTCGCCCAGGTACGGATCGGGCTCGGCGCCCAGCAGCTCGCCACCCAGCTGGTCGCACCGGAGACGGCCCCCGTGGACCAGCTGGAACCGCTGGCGGCGGGCGCGATGCAGCAGTTCCTGCACACGCACAGCACGCTGGACGAGCTGCCGATGGCCGTTTCGCTGCGGGCCTTCTACCACGTGACGGTCAGCGGCGAGGCCGACGCGGTACGCGGCTCCGTACGCGCGATGCTCGGCTCGCTCGCCTCGCTGCACTCCCCCGACGACCTGCTGATCGCCATCGCCGCGCGCCGGGAGGCGGCCGCGCAGTGGGAGTGGACGAAGTGGCTGCCGCACGTGCAGGCCGGCGGCGCGCCGGACGGCGCGGGCAGCCGCCGCATGATCACCACGGACGCCGCCGAGCTGGAGGAACTGCTCGCGGGCAGGCTCGACGGCCGCCCCCGCTTCCAGGCGGGCGGCGCCCCGCTCCTCGACCAGCCGCACATCGTCGTCGTCCTCGACGGCGAGGGCCTGCCGCCGCTCTCCCCGCTGTCCTCACCCGAGGGTCTGCAGGGCGTCACGGTCATCGAGGTCGTGCCCGGCGAGAACCAGGGCGCGCGCGGCGGCCTGTCCGTCACCGTGGACCGCGAGCAGCTGCAGCTCGAATCCGGCCAGGGCCTCGTGTACGAGGGAAGGCCCGACACTCTCTCGTACGAGGCGGCCGAGGCGCTCGCGCGCCAGCTGGCCCCGCTGCGGGTGGCGGCGGGCGGCGACGAGGACGAACCGCTGCTCGCCAACCTGGAGTTCACCGACCTGCTGAACCTCGGCGACGCGGCCTCGGTCGACGTCACGCGCACCTGGCGGCCGCGGGCGCAGGCCGAGCGGATGCGGGTGCCGATCGGTGTGGGCGAGGACGGTGCGCCCGTCATGCTCGACCTCAAGGAGGCCGCGCAGGAGGGCATGGGCCCGCACGGACTGTGTGTCGGCGCCACCGGTTCCGGTAAGTCCGAGCTGCTGCGTACGCTCGTACTCGGCCTCGCGGTCACCCACTCCTCCGAGACCCTGAACTTCGTCCTCGCGGACTTCAAGGGCGGCGCGACCTTCGCCGGCATGTCCCAGATGCCGCACGTGGCGGCCGTGATCACCAACCTCGCCGACGACCTGACCCTCGTCGACCGGATGGGCGACTCGATCCGCGGCGAGCTCAACCGGCGCCAGGAGATGCTCCGCGATGCCGGCAACTACGCGAACATCCACGACTACGAGAAGGCGCGCGCTGCCGGTGCGCCGCTGCAGCCGATCCCTTCACTCGTCCTGGTGATCGACGAGTTCAGCGAGCTGCTGACGGCGAAGCCCGATTTCATCGAGATGTTCGTCCAGATCGGACGCATCGGGCGTTCGCTGGGCGTGCATCTGCTGCTCGCCTCGCAGCGCCTGGAGGAGGGCCGGCTGCGCGGCCTGGAGACCTACCTCTCGTACCGCGTGGGCCTGCGGACCTTCTCTGCCGCCGAGTCGCGGGCGGCGATCGGCGTGCCCGACGCGTACACGCTCCCGAACGTGCCCGGCTCCGGCTATCTCAAGTACGGCACGGACGAAATGGTGCGCTTCAAGGCGGCGTACGTCTCCGGAACGTACCGCACCGGTACGCAGCAGGCGGTCGCGGGCGGGCCGCTGCCGGTGGACCGGCGGCCCGTCGCGTTCACAGCGGCGCATGTGCCGGTGCAGTACCGGGCGCCTGATCCGGCGACGCACGTGCCCGATGCGCGGACGACGCCGGAGGACGACGCGCTCGCCGACACCGTGCTCGATGTGATCGTGCGGCGCCTCGAAGGGCGGGGCGTGGCCGCGCACCAGGTGTGGCTGCCGCCGCTCGACAACCCGCCGTCCCTCGACGAACTCCTTCCGGGGCTCACCTCCGTGGAGGGCCGCGGGCTCACCGTTCCCGGCTACGAGGGCGCGGGAAGGCTCGTCGTCCCGCTCGGCGTCGTCGACAAACCCTTCGAACAGCGCCGCGACACCCTCTACCGGGACTTCTCCGGCGCGGCCGGCCACATGCAGATCGTCGGCGGCCCGCAGTCCGGCAAGTCGACCTTCCTGCGCACCCTCGTCTCGGCCTTCGCTCTCACCCACACGCCGCATGAAGTGCAGTTCTACGGCCTCGACTTCGGCGGTGGCGGCATGTCCTCCGTCGCCGGACTGCCCCATGTCGGCGGCGTGGCCTCACGCCTCGACCCCGAGCGGGTGCGGCGCACGGTCGCCGAGGTCTACGGCATCCTCGCCCGCCGCGAGGAGTACTTCCGTACCGCCGGAATCGACTCCATCGCGACCTTCCGCCGCATGCGGGCCCGCGGCGACATCTCCTTGACCGACCAGCCGTGGGGCGACGTCTTCCTGGTCATCGACGGCTGGGGCAACTTCCGTACGGAATACGAGAACCTCGACCCGGTCGTCCTGGAGATCGCGGCCCGCGGCCTCGGCTACGGCATCCACGTGATCCTCACCGCGTCGCGCTCCATGGAGGTCCGCTCCAACCTCAAGGACCACCTGATGAACCGCCTCGAGCTACGGCTCGGCGACACCATGGACTCCGAACTCGACCGCAAGGTCGCGGCGAACGTGCCCTCCGGGGTGCCCGGCCGGGGCATGACCCCCGAGAAGCTGCACTTCATGGCGGCCGTACCGCGCATCGACGGCATCAACTCGGACAGCGACCTGTCCGAGGCGACCACCGCGATGAACCAGGAGACGGCCCGGCACTGGACCGCGCCGGGCGCCCCGGCCGTCCGCCTGCTCCCCCGCGCTCTCCCGGCGTCCTCGCTGCCGAGCGGCGCCGACCGCCCCGACCTGGGCCTGGCCTTCGCCCTCGACGAGAACAACCTCGAACCCGTCCACGTCGACTTCGACCGCGACCCGTTCTTCCTGGTCTTCGGCGAGAGCGAATCCGGCAAGTCGAATCTGCTGCGGCTCCTCATCAAGCAGATCACCGAACGCCACGACGGAAGCGTCGCGAAGTTCTTCGTCATCGACAACCGCCGCGCACTGCTGGACGTCACCCCCGCGAGCCATCTCGCGGAATACGTCCCGATGTCCAACTCGATGGACCACCACGTGGACGCGCTCGCGGGCCTGATGGAGCGCCGCGCCCCCTCGTCCGAGGTGACAGCGCAGCAGTTGCGTGACCGCAGCTGGTGGTCGGGCCCCGAGATCTTCGTCGTCGTCGACGACTACGACCTCGTCTCCACCTCCTCCGGCAACCCGCTGGCCAAGCTCACGGAACAACTCCCGTTCGCCCGCGACGTGGGCATCCGCTTCATCATCGCCCGCAGTACGGCGGGGGCCTCACGGGCGTCGTACGAACCGTTCATGCAGCGCATGATGGAACTCGGCGCCCAGGGAGTCGTCCTCTCCGGCGACCCGAACGAGGGCGACATCTTCGGCGGCGTCCGACCGCGTCCGATGCCGGCGGGACGGGGGATCTTCGTGTCCCGGCGGCGGGGGAATCCGTTGGTGCAGACGGGGTTGATGGCCGAGTGAGCTTCGTACGCGAGGTCAGGGAGGGGGCCTGATGGCTTGGGACGAGTGGGAGCAGTTGAAGGCTGCGGCTGCAGAGCGGTCGGCAACGCGGATGCAGCTGAACAGGGACCCCGACTCGGACCTGGCGTCGTCAGGCCCGCAGGGCGACCTGACCGTGAACCAACAGGATCTTGCGAAGATCGGCGACGAGGCCTTCAAACTCTTCGAAGGCCTCGGCGACCACGGCCGCGACGCGTGGTCCAGCAGCCAAGCGGCCGCCAAGGATCTCACCACCCAGGGCTTTGAGGTCGGCAGCGGGCTCGACCGGGTGCAGGAGCGCTGGGAGAAGCAGCTCCAGTCGCTCCTTGACGCCTGCGCGCACATCTCGAACCATATGGACTTCACCAAGAAGGCCCATCAGGGCGATGAGCACTACATCGCAAGCACGGTCAGCTCCATCTCCACCTTGGACAAAGGCTTTGGCGAGGAGGACAGGAAGTTCGAAGGCAAGGGTCAGAGCTGATGGACTTCGAGACGCTCCGCTTCGGGAACTTCTCCGCGCTGGGGAATGCGGTCGATGACTGGACCGGAATGATCAAGAGTCTGAAGACCCTTGAGGAACAGGCAGACAGAGGCCTCAAGGGGCGGGCCGACAAGGCGAACTGGACCGGCGTGAACGCAACGGTTTCGCGCGAGTTCATCAAAGAGACCGCCCGTGAATTCGCGGACGCCCACACGCAGGCGACCACGATTCGCAACATCCTGCGCGACACACGCGACGAGCTCATCAGGCATCGCGAAGATCTGAAGCAGGCCCTGGAGCGCGGTCTCAAGAAGAACCTCACCGTCACGAACACCAGCGGCGGCTTCACGGTCACGATGAACGTCCACCCCGACCGCGCGGCGAAGGGCACCGACGTACCCGAGCACTCCCCGCAGGACGCCATCGCCCTGCGTGACGAGGTGCAGGTCATTCTCGACGCCGCGACGGAGAGCGACACCACGGCTGCCCGCGTACTGCGCGAAATCGCCGACATGACGGAGAAGGGCTTCTCCAGCGCCTCGTACAAGGACCGCGATGCGGCGGTCGCGGACATGCGCAAGGCGGAAGCCGACTATGCGGCGAAGCTGGCAAAGGAAGTCACCGGCGAAGGCGGCACCGCCCGCAACTACGAGGCGCTCAAGAAGCTCGAGCATCTCATCGACATCAACTCCGAGGACCCCGGCTTCTCAGCCCGCTTCTACGACAAGCTCGGCCCCGAAGGTTCGCTCGAGTTCTATACGAAGATGTCGCTGGACTCCACCGGGCTCATGGGCCCGGAGGCCGCAAGCCGCACAAAGCTCGTCCACAACATCCAGAACGACATGGGCACGATGCTCGGCCTTGCCACATCCAGCCACTTCGACGTGAAGACAAGCGTCGGCACCGGAAAGGTCCCGAACCAACACTACCTCGGGGATAACTGGACAACTCAGCTGATGAAGGCCGGACGCGAAGAGATTGACGTGTCGATGGTCTCGGGGTTCGACACGAAGGCGTACGGATACCAGGCACTGGGCGCGCTCATCCGCGATGGCGAGTACGACAAGGATTTCCTCACGGCAGTCGGCCGGGACATGATCGCCATGGACAAGAAGGATCCTGGGATCTGGGAAGCCGGAACCCCTGTCGACCCGAATATCGCGTTCAATCTCGACAAGGACGGTGGGCGCGGGTTCAACCCCATCACGGGGCTGATGACCGCCCTCGGCAACAACCCCGAGGCTGCTACGGAACTCTTCCACGAAGGAATCCGCGAGGACAGCGACGGAGATGGCATCGTCACCGCCGCCGACAAGGCGGTCGAGGGCGATCACGGCAAGCCCCAGGGGATGGTCGACTATTTCCTGGACCGCGATCAAAATGCGGATTCCTACGACTGGAAGCTGCACGACAGCATCGAGAACAGGCCGGGACAGTCCGCCATCGGAAACGCTCTGGAAGCCGCGGTCACCCAACGCGTACCTGGGGATGCCGATGCACCACCCGTCAAACATTCCGAAAAGATGTCCGACATCATGGAGCGCGTGGTCGCTAAAATCGGCGACAACCCCGAACTGGTCGTTTCGAACGAAGGTGAGGACTTCGGCCCGGGGCGGTTGGGTCCGCTGTCCGAGAACTTCGGCAACATGGCAGCCGAGTACATGCCCAACCTGCAAGCGGCCGCGGAGAACGGTGCGGGCCAGATCAAACCGTTCGGTCACATGGCCGAATTCGACAAGGGGCAGATGGCCGGGTTCCTGGGAGTCGTCGCACAGGATCCACAGGCTTACGGCGCAATCACCAATGCCCAACAGGCGTACACCACCGCGCTTGTCCACGACGTGTTCCAGAACAAGGACCATTACCCGGACATGGGAGAAGCGATCGCGAATACTGTGCACCCTGGCGGCGAAATCGCAGGAATGATGACCGAAGCGCGGGCCCAGGCGGTTCACGACACTCATCGCCATGAGGATGGCGAGTTCAACGAGGCTGCGGCAGATCAAGCCAAGTGGGTCAATCGAACGATTTCTGCTGCGGGTGGAAAATACGTCGAGCTCGTCCCTTTCGCTGGCGACGTACTGGGCTGGGTGCAGGAGGACGTGACGGAAAGCGTACTCAAACACGGCGAGAAAGATTCTTCCAGCGAGTCCCGCAGGGAAGCTGCCACGGAATACAGCAGGGCAGAGACATCCGCCAAGGTGTCTGCGGCAGCCGCTGTCGAGACAGGCGCCAGAGGAACAGACGTCGATCCGAATTTGGTCACCACGTATGCCGGCACAGCATCACGCGAAACCGGACTGGCACACTCAACCGGGCGCGATCACGTTGCCAGCGCCTCCCCGAAGGGATGAAAGCAGGAATGGCCAAATTTCGAGCTGCCGCCGTTACTGCTCTGGTTGCAGTATCGGTCGGACTCGTCGGATGCACGAGCGAATCCCAGGGCAAGGAGACACTGCAAGGAATGCCAGAGACTGTCTGCTGGGGAGTCTTCAAACGTTCAGACGTCACGAGCCTGCTGCCAAGCGGTGGAAAGGTCACCCTGGACGAAGACCTGGAATTCGACATGCACGGCTCCACCGTTCGTTCTTCCACCTGCGTGCTGTATGTCGATGGAAACAATAAATTCCTGGCCTCAGTCAGTCGACATAGGTCCGCGGAAACAATCGACTGGAGCACCTGGTCCAAAAATGACCCAGACGAGTTGCGGGTCGGCACCAAAGCCATCATCTGGGGAAAAGGAGATGGCTTGCTCGCGGGAGCCGCATCTTACGTGACTTGCGGCTCCGAGGCACCAGAAAATGCACGGTACCTTGAATTGGACATCACAGCCTGGGCGATCCCCAAGGCAGATGAAGCGCGGGTCACCCTGGAGAAGCAAATCGAAGATTTCACGGAGTACGCGTCTACAGAACTCTCGTGCACGCCGCGCTGACGGCCGACGCACGCGTCTCGGGATCAGATCGAGATCATGCGCCCAACCGCCCGTCCTTGAGGGCTGTCAGGAATGACGTCCAGTCGGCAACTTGGAAGAAGAGCACAGACCCATCTGGGAATTTACTGTCGCGCACGGGAAGCAGGCCACGGTACGCCCGTCGTAGAGCCGTAGAAACTTCACGGCGGTGCTGACCAGGTTGTGCATCCGCTCCTGTGCGGCAGAGCGTGCAGAGTCACGTTCTGCCGCTCGGACATGTCCAGCAGGTACACCAACTGCTCACGCCGACCATCCGCATCCTGCATGGGGATGCGCGGCACCTCCTCCGAGAGGATCACCCGGAACGGTGGCGCGTCCTTCCCGTCCAGAAGCTCTCGTCGTCCCGTCCGAGCTTCCACCTGCTGAGTGAACTCGGGCTCCCGTAACCCGCCCACTGACAGCAACTCGCGCGCATACCCCGGCGTCTGCAACAGCCCGGGCAGCACACTCACAGCGAAGTGCCACAAGCTGACCCCCTCAGCCTGCAGCGTCCAGCGTCTCCCCCTTCTCCATTTTCCCGAGCAACGACCAGTCCCAGCCCAGCCGTTCGCCCAGCTGTCGCCGCAGGCTCTCGCCGCGCGCCATGCGCCGCGCGCGCAGTTCCTCGGCGAAGCGGCCTCGCGGCTCCTGGCTGCGGCCGCAGCTGCGTCCCCTCGGCGGCGGTCGGGAATGGGACGCCGACCCCGATCTCGTACGAGCGATGGATGCGCGGGCCCCTCTGCGGGCCCGCCTTGCCGAGGCCAACTCCCGCAGTCGCACGCCTCCACCAGGATGAGCCAGGCTGATCACTGGATCAGGAGCGCGCGCCGCGCGAGATCCTTCGCTCCTCGGCCTTGAGGACTCTGAGTGTCCGAAGTCCGTACACGGCCAGCAGCGGTTTCACAGCAATCCACTCACCGAGCCGACAGTCATCCGCGCCCACCAGCTTCTCTGCAAGATCGGGGCGCTGCCGACGCAGGTACGCACGTGCCTTGAGCGCATGAGCCGGCTGGGAGGCGATCTTGATGCGGTCCACGTCCTCAAGGAGTGGGATCACGTTCGTAATGTTCTCCCACGTCGTCGCGCTTCGGTCTTCGAGGAGTACCGTGCCGTCGAAGCCGAGCACCGACTTCGCGTAGTCGGCCATCAGTTGGGCCTCCGTGACGCCGCCACCGGGCGCGCCGCCACTGAAGATCACCCGGGTCCCTTGCGCACCGTCCGCTGTGATGGAGCGGATTCCAGCACGGACTCGCCATCGGTTGATCATGTTCGCCGTCGGCTGGGGATTCCGGAAGCCCAGCACCACCACGGCCGTGGAGACGCCCTCCTGCCTCCCCACGAGCGTTCGGGACCAGCGCCGGTTCAGCCATTCGCCCCAGGCCAGCCCTGCAGCAGCCCCGGCGATCGCCAGTACTGTCCTTCGTCGCATGCGGCGACACCACATCTCGCGTCGGGTCACGTCAGGTCGCGTACGGCTGGCTACGTCAGGTCGAACTCCCCGTCCCGGGCGCCCAGGACGAATGCTCGCCATTCCGCCTCCGTATAGCGGAGGACCGTGTCGGGATCGAGGGAGGAGCGCATCGCGACGGCTCCGCCCGGCAGGTAGGCGATTTCGACACGCTCTTCCGCGTCCTCCGTGCCCGGAGGGGAGAGCCACTCCACGTTCGAGATGTCGAGTGCGTAGAGTTCGTCCTTCTCCTGTTGGGTTCCCATGCCCGTCTCCCCTTCGGGTGAGTGTTCAGGTGGCGTGCTGGTGCCAAGGGTCATGCTGCCCCGGGCATCACGGCCGTATGAGCCGTTGCGGAAAAGTTCAGTCGATTCGGCGGGCCACGCCGAGCAGGCCGGTTTCCGCGTCCGTGCCCGTCGTCATGACCCACTGGCGGTCCGCGCCTGCGGTCCACAGGGTCACGCCGTCCGCCAGGGTGGGCAGGGCTTCGATCTCGGCGGCGCCGAGGCCCAGTATCTTCCCGATCTGTTCCGCCTCGCCGGGCGAGACGCGCTGGACGCCCACGAGGGCCGAGTTGCGCATCAGGCGCGGCGCGACCGGGCTCATGTAGGGCAGGAGGGTCAGGACGGACTGCCAGGGTGAGGCGACGACACGGCCGCGCGGGGGCCGCATGCCGCAGTCGCGGACGACGACGACCGGACTGCCGACGGTTGCGCCCATGGGCGGCACCCGGCCGACGCCGTGCAGCGTGATGCATTCGAGGCCCGCTCCGGCGGCCTGGGCGAGTGTCGTCCAGGCCTGGGCGCGGCCGGTTTCGACGGCTACGCGAGCGCCCGTGCCCGCCGCGCGCAGGGCCAGGACCTGGGCGGTCCAGAGGCCGCCGATGAGGAGCACCTCGTACGGGACGGGGCGGTGGAAGCCGATCATCTGGGGGCGGCCTTCGGCGTCGTCGCCGATCACCACGCCGTCGTCGCCGACGGGGAGGGTGAGGGCGCCGAGGTCGTCGAGCGGCATCGTGTGGCCGGGGTGGCGGGGGCCGCGCAGGCCGAGGAACCCGCGCCGCCGGCGGACGCCGCTCGGGCCGCCCGTCGTCCCGTTCGCGCCGCCCGGCACCCCGTTCCGGCCTCCGGGCGCCGTCGCAGGTGTCCCCCCGAGCACCGTCGCGGGTGTCGGCGCGGGTGTCGGCGCGGGTGTCGGCGTCGTCAGGGGCGACGTCATCGGGTCCCTCCCAGCGGCAGTGTGGCGAGTACGCCGGGGACTTGTTCGCGGTCGAGGCGGACCAGACCGATCCTGGCCGAGCGCGCCGCCGCCTCGAGCGAGCGCCGCACGTTCACCAGGTCGTTGTCCGAGCCGCCGGTGATGCGCAGGTGCCCGTTCACCGTCATGGCCCTGCGGTGGTCCCCGCGCCGGACCGTCAGACTGAAGGTCGTCGCGTACGCCGGGATCGAGGTCAGGAGCGAGACGAGTCCCGGCAGCGGTGTGGCTGCGGGGCCGAGTTCGGGCCAGCGGCCGATCGCGTACGTGGTGTGCCAGCGGTCGTCGCAGCGCCAGACGCGCGCCGTCTCGGCGGTGCGCCGCTGCGGTGCCGCGTCGGGGCGGGTGGCGCGGGCGGCGAGCATCGGGTTGGCGCAGGCGGAGGTGGCGAGTGTGGCGTTGAGTTCGTCCTGGTCGAGGACCGTGGCGGTGAAGCCCGCGCCGGTGATGCGGCTCGCGATGTGGTCGGCGGCGCGTACGAGGCAGCGCTGGGCGCCTGCCATGCCGCCTCCGCGCGCGGCCACGGCCTGTGCACACAGTTCCGGGTCGAGTTTGAGGGCCACCCAGGTCATCCGGAGGGCCGGCGCCCCGGTCTGCTGCTGCAGCGGCGCGTAGGAGAGGCGGGCCACGGACTGCTGGGGCAGGTGCGGGGCCGGGGCCGAGCGGACCTGCTGCACCAGCTGGGCGGATTCCAGGACGATGTCGTCGACTTCGAGGGCGTCGGCCAGCAGCGGCAGCGGCAGGGTGCGGGCCCCGAAAGCGGGGCGCAGGGCTTCGCCGCCCGCCTCCACCCGTACCACCGCCGTGAGGAACGTGCCGTCGCCGAGCATGCCGACCGTGCGCCGTTCGCGGTCGACGTACGTCTGCGGGGCGAGGCCCGGTACGCATTCGACGACGGGGGCGAGTTGCGGGTCCACGTCCGCGCCGGCCGGTTCGGCGGCGTGGCGGCGCCGTGCGCGGAAGGCGGCAACGGTGGAGGTCCAGTCCGGGATGGCGTGCCCCCGCCGGCGTATCACCGCGAGGAGAACGAGAACGGCGGCGACCACCGCCGCTACGACCAGCCGGAGTCCGCCGAGGACGGCGCCGACCGCGGCGATCGCGAGCGCCGCTTCGACAAGGACCAACTGGCGCAGCTGGAGGGGGCCGAGCCGGCCCGAGCGGGAACGCGGACGCAGCTGGGTCTTCGCCGCGGGGGCCGCTTGGGCGGCCGGGCGCGCGGGTGCGGGATTGCTCCGTTGCCTACGGGAACCGGCAGTGCGCCCACGGGAACCGGCGGGGCCGCCCGCGGTGCCGCGCCCGGTGCGGTCGCGCGTCGCAGTGGTCATCGCCGCCATGCCCCCTTTGTGTCCGTATCTGCCGCGGTTCGCTTGCCTGTTGGGACGGGCGCTCACCCTACCCGAGCCGCGGCACGGACCAGCCGTCCGGTACGACAGTAGGCTCCTGGGTCGCGTGTGGGACTCTGGTCGTCCTACGGGGAACGGGGAGAGGGGCACAGCGCACATGGCATCACGGCGGGACGAACTCAACGCCTACACCTTCGCGAAGCGGAGACTTGTGGCGCAGTTCCTGCAGCCCAACCCGTCAGGCACCGAGGAAGGCGCGCCGAAGCCGCTGCGTGCGGTGATGCCGGGGGCGATCGTCGCCGTCGTGGTCCTCGCGGTGTTCGGCGCGTGGGGCATGTTCAAGCCGGTGGCCCCCAAGGGGTGGGATACGCCCGGCGAGCATGTGATCGTCGCCGACAAGTCGACGACGCGCTATGTGGTTCTGAAGACCGGCAGCAAGGTCCAGTTGCATCCCGTCCTCAACATGGCCTCCGCCAAGCTTCTCCTGAACTCCGACAACGGCAAGGTCATCACGGTCAAGGAGGACCTGCTCGACAAGAGTGCGCTGCACCACGGCCCGACCATCGGCATCCCGTACGCCCCCGACCGTCTCCCCGATCCGAAGGACGCGGGCGCCGTCAAGCGCTGGGCGGTGTGCGAACGGCCCGGCCAGGGCGGGCGCACGCAGAAGGCCACCTTCGTCTTCGCCGAGCGCGAGGCGCGGGAGACCGAGGGACGTGAGCGGCTTCGCGGGGGTCAACTCCTGTACGTGGAGGGCCCCGCACCCGAGAAGATCCGTTACGTGGTCGACGCGGCGGGCCGCGCCTACGAGCTGCAGAAGGACGACGAGCTGCTGCTGCGCCAGGTCGTGGGCCACGGCCGGGTGCCGCAGAAGGTCTCCGCCGACTGGCTGGCGACCCTGCACAAGGGTGATCCGATCGAGTTCCCGCGCGTGCCGGGCACCGTGGGCGGCGCCTCCGAGGCGACCGACGACTACAAGGTCGGCACGATCCTGCAGGCCGCCGACGGTGACAGGGAGCAGAAGTACCTGGTGCTCGGCGACCGGATCGCCCCGGTCTCCGACTTCACGGCGAAGCTGCTGCTCAACAGCGAACAGCTCGCGGACGTGGGGCAGCGCGGCAATGCCGAGGAGGTCAGCGCCGCCGCGATCCCCAACCCGGGCGCAGCCTTCGGTGACGACCTGAAGTGGCCGCAGGCCGATCCGGGCGTCGTCAACGATCCGGCCACTTCGTCCGGCAGCCGCAACACGGTCTGCAGTGTGCTGCGCGGGGTCGACAAGGACAGCGGGCGTACCAGTCTCAGCACATGGGCCGGCAAGTCCTATCCGAAGGCACTGGCCAACGGCGGCAGCAGCGCGTATGTGACGCCCGGCTCCGGCCTGCTGTTCCGCCAGATCAAGGGGTCGGAGACGAAGTCGGGCTTCCTGTTCCTCGTCACGGACACCGGACTGCGCTATGCCATGCAGTCCAATGGCGATACGTCCACGGATGACGCCGGGATCGGCGAGTCCGGCTCGGCAGAGGAGCGCGAGGCCGCGCAGCGGGAGGCCGCGGCGGCGCAGGAGCGGCTCGGTTACAAGAGCGTCGACCCCGTCCCCGTACCCGCCGAGTGGTCGACGTTCCTGCCGACCGGACCGCGGCTGTCCACGGGTGCGGCGCGGCAGCCGCAGGGCTCGTAGAGGGGCGCCCGGTGACGTACAGCATGACGTCCAGCATCAGGCGTATGACCGGCATCAGGCGCATGGCGGCCTGCACGGCCTCGGCCGCCCTCGCGTGCATCGGCCTTCCGCTGACGACGGCCGCTCCGGCGGGCGCGACGGTCACCGAAGCTCCACCGTCCGATACGACGGGTCAGTGCACGTTCCCCAGCAAGCCCTACGAGGGCCGGCCGTGGGCTCTGCAGCGCGTACTGCTCGACGAGTTGTGGGAGCAGGCGACCGGCAAGGGCGTACGGGTCGCGGTGATCGACACGGGTGTCGACGTCAAGAACAAGCAGCTCAAACCGGCCGTGGATGTGCGCGCGGGCAGGAACTTCATCCCGAAGGACGCGAAGGACGACCAGGGCCGAGAGCTCAAGCAAGGCAACAAGAACGGCACTTCCGATGTCGTCGGGCACGGCACCAAGGTGGCCGGGATCATCGCCGCGCGCCCGGCGAAGGGCACGGGCTTCGTCGGGCTGGCGCCGGAGGCCACGATCATCCCGATCCAGCACAACGACGCATACGGCAACGGCAACGCGAAGACGCTCGCGGACGCCATCCGCTACGCGGTGGACGAGGCCGATGCCGACATTCTCAACATCTCTCAGGACACGGTGAATCCCATCGCCGGGGACTCCGTCCTGAAACGCGCCATCGACCACGCAATCGCCGAGGAAGTGGTCGTGGTGGCCTCGGCGGGCAACGACGGGCTCGACGGCAACGTCAAGCAGACCTACCCGGCCGCCTTCCCCGGCGTGCTCGCGGTGGCCTCCTCCGACCGCAACAACGAGCGTGCGGCCTTCTCCCAGTCCGGCGAGTTCGTGGGCGTCGCGGCACCGGGCGTCGACATGGTCTCCACCGTCCCCGGCGGCGGGCACTGCGCGGACAACGGTACGAGTTTCTCCGCCCCGTACGTGACGGCGGTCGCGGCCCTGATCAAGCAGAAGCACGAGGACTGGACGCCCCGGCAGATCGTGGCCCAGATCGAGCAGACCGCGGAACGCTCCATCGCCGGGCACGACCGGCTCGTCGGCTGGGGCGTGGTCGACCCCGTGCGTGCTCTTACGGAGGACGAGCGGCCGCTGGCATCGCCCGTCACCCATGAGGGTGTGGCCGCCGGTGAGGCGCCGGAACCCGCCGAACTGGCCATCGGCGAGACCCCTGACGAACGCAACGCGCGCATGGCGACGTACGTCCTCATCGGCGGGGGGGTACTGGTGGCCGCGGTCGCGGGCGGGGCGGTCGCTTACCGGGACTCGCGGCGACGGGCGGCGCGCTCGGCCGGCGGGGGCTGAAACGGAAATCGCGGGGCCTGAAAGGGAAGTTACGTGACGGGGAAGACAGTTGGAGCTGTCGTAGGCAGTGGATAGAGTGGCCATCGTGCGATAAGTGATGTTCGCGAGTTCGCGTTACTGCGATCGCAATGACTTACCAGCGGTGCAAACGGGGAGAGTGGCAGCGTGCTGGAAGCTGTGGGGGGCGGGGTTGCCTCACAGATGGTCGGGGCCGGTTCCGGAACCGCCGATCTGGAGAAGGGTGTCGGGGCGCTCAAGCGCTTCCGGTCCAAGGTGGACGCGCTGCTAACGGAGTTCGAGAACAGCGCGGCGGGCAGTACGAAGGTCGCCGACCAGACCGTCACGCGTGCCGCGTTCAGCGGATCCAATCTGCCGTTCGCCGAGGCGGACGGATTCTTCAAGCAGTACCACCGCGTGCACAGCTCCCTGGTGAACCTCTCGCGTTCGCTGGGCGACCAGATAGAGATGCTGCAGATCGCGGTGCACGCGTCCGAGGTGGGTTACGACAACCTCGAGGACGACCTTCGGCGGCGGTTCTACGAGATCCAGACGCGAGTCGAGGCGGAGCGGGAGCGCACGGCCGCCGGCTCGCAGGGCAGCGGCTCGGCTGCCGAGGGCTCACAGCCTGCAGAGCAGCCGCGCAACAGCGGTGATTCGTACGGCTCGACGGACTTGGGGGGATCGGAGTGAGCGAGGAGAACCGATCTGACGCGGCGGCCGGGACCGAGGGCTCGACGGAGGCGAGGGGCTCGACCGCTGCCGGGCCGCAGCAGGAGCTCACGCCTGAGCAGTACGGCAGGCAGCACGAGACGGAGCAGGCCGAGCAAGCGTCCGACATCCGTGGTGTGTACAGCGCGAGCGACGCGTATGGGCGGATGCAGGGGCTCCTGGACGGCCTGCCGTTCGGCGGCGCCCCGAGCCCTGGCGGCCTCTTCGGCCGGACCGACTTCGACAACCCCGCATACCGGCTCAACGACATGCTGGCCCTGATCCAGCATGCGAAGCCGAACGACCTGGAGAACGCCGGCGACGCGCTGCTCAAGGCCAAGGACAAGCTCAACGAGGCGGCCGAGGAGCTCGACCAGTACGTCACGAGGGTCGACTGGAAGGGCCAGGGCGCGGAGGAGTTCCGCCGCTTCGGCCGCGCGCTGGCCCAGCACGCCTGGTCGGTCGGCACGTTCGCGAACTCGGCCGGCACGCAGATGAAGACGGCGAGCACGGGGCTCGCCTCCGTCCGCGGCGCCATGCCGCCGCGCGACGGCCGCCTGGACCAGCGGACGCCCGAGGACTTCCCGATCATCGCGCAGGTTCCGGACAACCAGGAGTACCAGGCTGCGGTGAAGGTGGAGCGTGACCGCCAGGAGGCGATCACGCAGATGAACCGGCTGGCTTCGTTTTATGCGGTGTCGGAAGAGATGCTGGCTGGGCAGGAGGAGCCGCGGTTTCCGGAGGGGTTGAAGGCGGCGGTGCCTCGGCCCTCAAGCGACCGGACCCCGTCGGGGTCGGTTCCGGCTCGGGGCACCACCTCCGCCTTGTCGGCATCCAGCGATCCCGGTGCCTCCGAAGTGTCAGGCAGCGCAACTTCGCCAGGCGGCACTGCGGCACCCGCTCCCCCGCGGAACATCTCGATGGGCATCGACAGCGTTGCGGCGCCTCCAGCGCCGCCCACAACTACCGGTCCCACGCTTCCGACCACGGCCCCCTCTCCCGGACCAACGAACGGACCCGTACCGCCGTTCACAAGCGGACCTGTGCATCAAATCCAGACGGGGAAGCGGGGCAGCCCGACGCCGTCCAAGGCAACGCCCCCTCGTAGCACCGGACCCGTCGGTCGCCCTGGCAATGCGAGTACGACCACCCCGGTGACAGGCCGCTCACCTGGGATCACGGGGCGCCCAACAGCGGTCGGGACAGAGCAGACCAGCCCTGGGCGCTCAAGCTCTGTCGGACGACCGGGAATTGTCGGTGGCACTCCGTCACCCAGGCCGGTAGCAGCCTCAGGGCAGAATGGGCCGGTCGGCCGTGCCGGGAGCGGCATCATGGGAGGTTCGCCGCAACGTGCGGGTACAGGCTCGCCCTCGTCGCGAATGCCACGTGGCACGGTCGTCGGCGCGGAGGGGCCCGCTGCCGGGCGCAACACGCCAGCGCGGCCCGGCCAGTCCGGCGTCATCGGGTCGAACGCAGACGGCGCTCCTCGCCCTGCCGGACGCGTCACTCCCGGAACGAACGGAATCGTGGGTGCGCCTCGCGGCAGCACTCCAGGGCGCCGGACTGCAAGCGGACCATTCACAGCAGGTGGCACGGGCCTGGCCGGCGGACGGGCTGGCCAGCGGCGATGCAACGAGGACGAGCAGGATGGATCTGACAGGCCTGACTACCTCACAGAAGACGAAGAGACTTGGGCGGCTCGGCGGCGGGGTGCCGTTCCGCCGGTGATCGACTAGGTACGAGAGAGGTTCGGAAGTCGGGATGACGCACGGTTTGGGCATGGCCTTGAGCGCGAAGCGGCACTTCGCACGGCGGTCGCTGCTGGGTGGCGCCCTGGCCACAGCAATGGCCGCGGCACTCGTCGTTGGCGAGACGTCCGTGCCTGCGGCAGCAGCGGACGTCCAGTCCCGACAGTGGTACCTCGAGGCCATGCGCGCGGACGAGATGTGGAAGACCTCCACAGGCACGGGGATCAAGGTCGTCGTCATCGATACCGGTGTCAACTCGTCATCCCCATCACTCAAGGGACAAGTACTCAAAGGGTTCGACGCTTCCGAGATGGACGGCGGAGCGACCGACGACTACAACGGTCACGGAACCACGATGGCGGAGTTGATCGCCGGCACCGGAGCAGGCGGTGGGCTCAAGGGACTGGCCCCCGAGGCCAAGATCATTCCTATGCGCGTGAGCAACACGGAGCAGCAGAACGAGAACAAGGTGAACGCATTCGATGTACAGGATGCGATTCGAGCTGCCGCTGACAGCGACGCCCAGATCATCAGCATGTCGTTCGGTAGCGATTACCTGCAGGTTGGGGAACGAGAGGCAGTCCAGTACGCGCAGAGCAAGGGCAAGTTGTTCTTCGCCGCAGCGGGAAACAACGCCAAGAAGGGCAACAAGAAGCAGTACCCCGCCGCATACCCCGAGGTCGTCGGCGTAGCAGCAATCGACCGAACCGGAAAGGTCGCCGACTACTCCCAGCACGGCGACGTGGTCGACCTCGCCGCCCCGGGCAACGACATTCCCACGTGGTGCGACAACACCTTCAAACGCTACTGCGACGGCGACGGCGGAACCAGTGCCGCCACCGCCCTCGCCTCCGCCTCCGCCGCCCTCATCTGGTCCGCCCACCCCGACTGGACCTCCAACCAGGTCCTCCGCGTCATGATCGAGAGCGCGGGCCGGGCCAAGGGCACGAAGGCCGGGTCGGTCAGTGAGTATCTCGGGCACGGGGTCATCCGCCCCAACACCCACCTGACGCACGGCGTCGGCAAGCCGGGTGATCCCGACATCAACCCGCTGACCAACGAGCGGACCCTCCACACCAAGACCTCCCCCACCCCTTCTGCACCGTCCTCGTCGCAGGATCCGCAGGCAAAGCCCGACGACAAGGCCGAGGTGGCGGGGTTGGGCAAGCAAACCGAGGACAGCAATCAGACCGGTTTGCTGATCGGCGGTGCCGCGGCAGTCGTCATCGCTGCGGCAGCTGGATTCGCCGTGGTCCGGAGAAAGCGCGCCGCATGACCGGCGCTCAGCACGACGTTCCGACATCAGCAGCAACAGAAGAAGGAGAAGGATATGGCCGGCGGCCGGAAGCTATCCGATAAGCGGCTCAAGGAACTTGAGCACGAAATCATCCTCGAGCACGGCAACCTCAACAAGGCGGTCCGCAGACTGCACCAGATGCTCGACACGATGCAGGGCCAGTGGATGGGTGCCGCTGCGGCGAAGTTCGACGGCAAGCAGCGCGAGATCAACCTGCGCATCAACAGCATCAACGGAACGCTCAACAAGTACCTTGACGCTGCTCAGATGATGCGGAAGGACAAGGACAACCTCGAGATCGACCTTGACGCGCAGCTGAGCAAGGTCGACCCGGAGATGGGCGCGACGAAGTCCGCCTTCAACTCCTACTCCTAGTCACCCCTGACCAAGAGATTGGGATTCCAGCATGGCAATCAACAACCCTGACGAGCTGCTCGTAAAGTATGGGACGCTCGACGAAATGACGACTGGGGTCGGCGGCGCCGCCAAGCAGGTCGAGCAGAGCCTGCAAGCGCTCCAGCGGGCAGTGAAGGAGGTCGCTGCGGGCTGGGAAGGCACGGCCAAGGACACCTTCGATGGCGAGATGAAGCGCTGGGACGCCGACGCACAGGCAATTCACAACGCACTCAAGGAACTCGGCGGGATCATCGGCCGCGCCGGTGGTGACTACATGGCCGGCGACAAGAAGGCGGCCAGCTACTTCCAGAACTGAAGCAGCGGCGTAACGGATGGGGTGGGCGCGCACGGGAGGTGCCCACCCCGCTTCCTTTTCCTAACCCTTGGCTTCGAAGGCCACGCCGTACCAGGTGAACTTCGGGCCGTCCTTCTCCGGCGCGTACACAGTCGGCAGGACGAAGTAGACCCTCCCGCCTTCGATCAGGATGTCGCTGTCCACGTTGATCAGGAGCTCCGAATCCTTGGTGTACGGCAGCACCATGTAGGGGCTTGTCTTCGCGGTATCGAGGTTCAGACTCTCGATGGAGTTCACGGAAGTGCCGATGTTGTGCAGCCGCAGCGGACCCATCCCCGCGTTGTACACCATCAGGTCGTCACCGTTGCGGCGCAGGGGATAGAACGGCCTGCCCGGCTTCGAATCGTACTTGCGCTTCATGCCACCCGTCGGCAGGTCGAATTCGATGACGGAATTCTCATGCGTATCTTCGTCGGGCATGGTCGGCAGGTAGAGGCGGCCGTCGATCACCGGCGCGGTGCGGCACGGCTGCATGAGCCCGATTCCTTCGCAGCCGAGGTCATAGCGGTCAGTCGGCAGGGTGATGGATGACTTCTTGTTTCCCTGACCGTCAATCGTGATGACATTGGTCGGGTCAACCGCACCCTCACCTGCCGACACGGCGATAGCAGGGGGGTCCACGGACAGCACCCAGGCGAGATTGATGTCCCGGGCGAGTCCGTAACTCCACTCCCGCTTCCCCGAGTGCGGATCGATGGCCTGGATGTACGTCGACGTGTTCTCGTACGAGCCGCAGTACACGAGGGCCAGGATCGTTTCCCCGCCCGCGTACGCCCAGTCGCTGCATCCGTCTGTGGCCGAGTTCGCCCAGACCTTCTTGCCGCTGTGGATGTCGTACGCGATCGATCCCCTGCCCCATGGGACGGCGACTACGCCATCACTGACGGCAACCGGAAGATTTTCGGAGTAACGGAGATTCTTCGCGGTCTCGGCAGCCGAGTCGAACTCCGCATCCCAGACAGGCTTACCGGTGTCGATATCGAAAACACCGATGTTGTTGCAGGGAGGAGTGTCCAGCTTCCAGTCGGGTCCGGGGTCGTTGTCGCGATACAGGATCACCCCGAGGCCGTCCGCGGTCAGATCGCGGGATGCCCCGCAAATATCCTTGCGGGTCTTGATCTGCCACACGGGGTCGGGACTCGTCCCTTGGTACCCGTCGATACCCCGAGGCGTCGTCTTGGCGAAGGTCTTCCCCTTCGCCCATGCGCCGGGGAGCTCCATCAAGGGCGACTCATCCGGCAGTTCGGGCGTGTACATGGGGTACGCCACACTGCCCTCGACGCCTTGCGGCTGCGCCACCGTGGCCGGCCGGTAGAGGCCTCCAGGGTTCCCGGCCGCCTTCGGGGGCTGCCCACTTTCCGAGGTGGGCCACAGGAGCCAAGCCGTTGCGGCGAGCCCTGCCACCAGGGCCAGGGCGAGGCCGGCCGACAGCACCGTACGGCGTCTACGCCGCCCGGCGGCCTCCGAGGCCAGTTGGGACTGGGTATAGGCCGAGGGCACGGGATGCTCGTGGGCCCGTGGCGCGGGCGGGGTCTGGGGACCGTGCGGGGAGGTCATTCAGCTTCCTGTTCGGAACCGGAAAGAGCTTGGCCTGTGCGGCCGTTGCGTATGTCGACCAAACGATCGATCGGCTCCTACTATGCCGTGCCCGAAGTGGGGGAACAGGGCCGGGTGAGGCCTCCCGAGTGCGGTGCGGACCGGCTCGGCCTCAGCCGTCGCCTTGTGCGTCCGGGGTCACTCGTCCGGGTCCAGGGCGTACGGGGCGGGGGCGAGGGGTGGACGTGATGGACGGGACAGTGGGCGGAGGGGTGTGCGGGCTGACGTACTGACGGTCTTGATAGTTAGGCTGGGGGTCCGGACGGATCAGAACCTGTGCGCGGGTCGGGTGCGTCTCCAGGGGGAAGGCCGGGATCGGATGATGGCGGCTGTATCGGCGATACGAGTCGGCCCACCACGGCACGCAGGGCGCAGACCACACCAGGAGGCATTGTGAACAGCGATCGGGACGGGATCCACGGGGGCTGGAATCCACCCGTCGATGATCAGTCCGACGCGGAGTCCGTCGAGATGACGGGCGAGTTCACCATCGACTACACGCCCCCTGCCTGGTATACGCAGAATGCTGCGGGTTCCGGCGGTACGGGCGATTCCGGTGGGTACACGCCTCCTCCGCCGCCACCCGCCGGGCATCCCGTGGCGGTGCCCGGGCTTCCTGAGGGCGGCGGGTTCCAGCCCGCGCAGGCGCCGGCGTCTGCGCCTGCGCCTGCGCCTGCGCCTGCGCCTGCTGCGAGTGTGGGTTCGCCCGAGGGCGGGGCCGGGTCCGAAGCGGAGGGCAATGGTGACCTGGAGAGCGGGGCCACCATGAAGTTCACCGCTGCTTCGCTGAAGCGGGAGATCCAGGATCGAGCCGCCGCGACCCAGGCGGCTGTTGATTCGATCGGCTCGGTTCAGGGGGCAGCGGACTCCGGGGATCAGAGGTCGGCTGGTTCCGGCGACGAGTCTGCGGCTGGGGATGCCGTGTCCGCTCAGGATGGCGCGTCCCCCGCGGATGGCGCGGCCGCCGAGGCGGGCGAAGGTGCCGAGGTGTCGGCGGCGGCTGCGGCCGCCGGCGGCGAGGGGGGATCCCGTGAGGGGGAGGGCTTCGGGCTCGGCGTCCCCGGGGAGCGCCTCGGTCTGGAGGCGGAGGACGACGGTGCGTCGGGCGACTCCGGCGACGGAGACGCGGGAGACGAGGGCGAGGGCAAAGGCGAGGGCGCTCAGGCGGCTTCGGCGCGTGCACGGGGCGAGGAATCGCACAACGAGGGCGGCGCGGGTGCGTCGGTGGACGATGACGTGCAGGACAGCGTGCCTGCCGATGCCGTTCCCGCGGCCGGTGTCGTTGCCGAGTCCGGTCTCGGTGGCGGTGCCGATGACCGTATAGGTGGCGACGCCGATGCCGGTGCCGGTTCGGGGTCTGGTTCCGGGGCAGCGGGCGGCGAAGGTGCCGCGGCCGCCGAGGGCGAGTCCGTGCAGGATGCCGTGCCCGCTCAGGTCCCCGAGTCCCAGCCGGAGGCTCAGGGCCGGCCGGCCGCTCCGGCCGGTGGGCTTCCGCCGTTGCCGCCTGCGTATCAGCCCGCCGCTGCCGACGGGCAGCCGCAGGCGCCGGCCGCCGCGCCGCAGTGGCCCACGCAGACGCCCGCCGGGCAGGAGGCTCCGCCCGCGTGGCCCGCTCACCCGGCCCCCGGGGCTCCGGTCACTCCGCAGCAGTCGCCTGCGCCCGGCCCGAGGTCCGAGGTTCCGTCGCCTTCCGGTGCGCAGCAGCCCACCAGTTACGCGCTTCCGCCCGCCGTGCCGGGCACGCCTGAGCAGTCCACGGCCCCGGGTGCGCCGGGTGTGCCGGGCGCACCGGGAACGCCCACGGCTCCTGGACAGGCCCCCGGGGGGGCCGGCGCGGCCGTCCCGCCCGGACCCGGTGCCGCAGTCCCGCCCGGCAGCCCCGGCACTCCGGGTGCTCCCGGCACGCAAGGAGCCCCGGGCACTCCCCCGGCACCCAACTCCCCCGGCCCGCAGTCCGGTTACGGCTTCCCGCAGCCCGGCGCCCCGGGCCAGCCCCCGGCCCCCGCGGGCGCCTTCGGCGCCCCGCCTCAGGGTGCGCCCCCCGCCCCCGTACCGCAGCAGCAGCCTGGCGGCCAGGGCGGCTACGGCTTCCCGCATCCCGGCGCCGCCACGCCGCCCGCCGCAGGCACCAACCCGGCGGCCCCCGGAGCCAATCCGCCCGCATCCGGCGTACCCCAGCCGTCGGCTGCGCAGGGCGGCTACGGCTTCCCGCAGCCGGGCGGCTCCACTCCGCCGGTCGCAGGCGCCGGCCCC
This sequence comes from Streptomyces lothianensis, assembly GCF_047779955.1. NCBI lineage: Bacteria > Bacillati > Actinomycetota > Actinomycetes > Kitasatosporales > Streptomycetaceae > Streptomyces > Streptomyces lothianensis. Next base: position 35,715 of record NZ_JBLMKT010000049.1, read on the forward strand.
GAGGCCAACCCGCCCGCCCCCGGTGCCCCGCACCAGCCCGGCCAGGCCCAGCCGTACCCGGGCGCCCAGGGGCAGCCGTACCCCGGGCAGCCCTACCCGGGCCAGCCCGCCGAAGGCCAGGCCCATCCCGGTCAGCCCCACCCCGGTCAGCAGCTGCCCCCGAACGACCCCCGTGCGGGCGGCGCCTGGCCGCAGCCCATGACGCATGATCAGCGGGAGCCGCAGGTCACCGGGGGTGCGCCGCTCGGGTACACGGCCGCCGTGGAGCTGTCCTCGGACCGGCTCATCAACAAGAAGCAGAAGAGCAAGAGCAGCCGGCAGCCGAATGCCGCGAGCCGTTTCAAGCTCGGGGCGAAGAAGGAGGAGGCCGAGCGGCAGCGGAAGCTGGATCTGATCCGGACGCCGGTGCTCTCCTGCTACCGGATCGCCGTCATCTCGCTCAAGGGCGGTGTCGGCAAGACGACCACGACCACCGCGCTGGGTGCCACGCTCGCGACCGAGCGGCAGGACAAGATCCTCGCGATCGACGCCAACCCGGACGCCGGTACGCTCGGCCGCCGCGTACGCAGGGAGACCGGGGCGACCATCCGGGACCTGGTGCAGGCGATTCCGTATCTCAACTCGTATATGGACATCCGCCGGTTCACCTCGCAGGCACCCTCCGGCCTCGAGATCATCGCCAACGACGTGGACCCGGCGGTCTCGACGACCTTCAACGACGAGGACTACCGGCGCGCGATCGACGTGCTCGGCAAGCAGTACCCGATCATCCTGACGGACTCGGGTACGGGGCTGCTGTACAGCGCGATGCGTGGTGTGCTCGATCTGGCCGATCAGCTGATCATCATCTCGACGCCTTCGGTGGACGGGGCGAGCAGCGCCTCGACGACCCTCGACTGGCTGTCCGCGCACGGGTACGCGGAGCTCGTCTCACGGTCGATCACCGTGATCTCCGGGGTGCGGGAGACTGGAAAGATGATCAAAGTCGACGACATCGTGCAGCACTTCGAGACCCGGTGCCGCGGTGTGGTCGTCGTACCGTTCGACGAACACCTTTCCGCCGGTGCCGAGGTGGACCTCGACATGATGCGGCCGCGGACGCGGGAGGCGTACTTCACGCTGTCCGCGATGGTGGCGGAGGACTTCGCCCGGGCGCAGCAGCAGCAAGGACTGTGGACGCAGAACGGCCCCGGCAACATGCCGCCGCACATGGCCCCGCCGCTGCCCGGCCAGCAGGGCCCCGGCCAGCCCGCTCCGGGACAGCCGATGCCCGGACAGCAGCCACCGGGGCAGCCGATGCCCGGACAGCAGGCGCCGGGGCAGCAGGCCCCGGGACAGCCCATGCCCGGACAGCAGGTTCCCCCGCAGCAGGGCCAGCCCTACCCCCAGCAGCCGCAGGGGTGGCAGCAGCAGCCGCCCGGCGGAGTGCCGCCGCAGGCTCCCTGAGGTCGCGAGCAGAAGCGGCCCTGCAATCGGTGTTCCGGTTGCAGGGCCGCTTTTTCGCGTTTCCCGAGGGGGCGCACGAAGGCATTCACGCGCCCCCGACAGGCGCTTTCAGGTGACTAGACCAATGAGGCTTCGGGCAGCCTCAACTGACGATCTGCACAAGGAAGTTCTCGCAGGCCAAGCCCCTCGTGGGGCCCGTTGACATGTTTAGACCACCGCTGATAGACACACAGACCACTCAGGCCCTTCGGCGCTTGTTCCTGCCGTTTCCATGCGAGCGATGACGCGAGGTCACCGAGCCATGAACGTAAGAGACCAGTTCGCCCCCAAGCCCGATTCCCCACCACCCGCCCGGCGCAGGCGCCGGTATCTGCTCGCCTCCGGTGCCGCCGCCTTCGCCCTGACGGCTACCCTCGCCGCAGCGCCCGCAGCGCCCGCCGCCCCCGAAGCACGGAACGCCCCCGCGGCCGCGGCCGAACCGAAGACCCTCACCGTCGCGGTCTCGCAGAGCATCGACTCGCTGAGCCCCTTCCTCGCGCAGCGTCTGCTCAGTACGAGCATCCACCGGCTGATGTACGAGTTCCTGACGAACTACGACGCCAAGGACAACAAGACCATCCCGGGCTTCGCCACCGAGTGGGAGGCCTCGGCGGACAAGCTGACGTGGACGTACACGATCCGCGAGGACTCGAAGTGGTCGGACGGGAAGCCGGCGACCGCGAAGGACGCGGCGTTCACGTTCAACAAGATGATGACGGACGACAACGCCGCGCAGGCCAACGGCAGTTTCGTCACCAACTTCAAGAAGGTCACCGCCCCGAGCCCCACCGAGCTGGTGATCGAGCTCAAGAAGCCGCAGGCGACGATGACCGCGCTCGACGTCCCGATCGTGCCCGAGCACATCTGGAAGGACGTCGAGGACTTCGGCGAGTTCAACAACGACGAGACCTTCCCGATCGTGGGCAACGGGCCGTTCACGCTGACGGAGTACAAGACCGACCAGTACGTGAAGCTCAAGGCCAACAAGGAGTTCTGGCGCGGCGCGCCGAAGTTCGACGAGCTGGTTTTCCGTACGTACAAGGACCAGGACGCCGCAGTCGCCGCCCTGAAGAAGGGCGAGGTCTCCTTCGTCTCCGGTTCGCCCGCGCTGACGCCCGCGCAGGCCGCGAGCCTTGAGAGCGATCCGGACATCAAGGTCAACGAGGGACCCGGCCGGCGCTTCTTCGCCATCGCCACCAACCCGGGGGCAAGGACGAAGGGCGGCGAGACCTTCGGCGACGGTCACCCGGCGCTGCTCGATCAGCAGGTGCGCCGGGCCCTGTTCCTCGCCGTGGACCGCAAGACCATCGTCGACAAGGTCTTCCAGGGGCACGCCGTCGAGGGCGCGGGCTACATTCCACCGCGCTACGGGGCGTACTTCTGGGAGCCGGAGGCGGGCCAGGAGCTCGCCTACGACCCGGCGAAGGCGGCCGACCTGCTCGACGAGGCCGGTTATCCGAAGAAGGACGGAAAGCGCGTCGGCAAGGACGGAAAGCCGCTCGACTTCCGGATCCTGTGCCATGCCACCAATCCCAATGACAAGGCCATCGGGAAGTACCTGAAGGAGTGGTGGGGCGAGCTCGGCATCGGGCTCGAGGTGCAGTGCCTCGACGATGTCTCGGTGCCTTGGTACGCCGGTGAGTACGATCTCGCTTTCGACGGCTGGTCGGTGAATCCGGACCCGGACTTCGTGCTCGGCATCCACACCTGCGCGGCGCTTCCGGAGAAGGCCAAGGAGAGCGCGGCCACCGACAACTTCATCTGCGACAGGAAGTACGACGAGCTGTACCAGAAGCAGCTCGCCGAATACGATCCGGCCAAGCGCGCGGACATCGTCAAGGAAATGCAGTCCTGGCTGTACGACTCGGGGTACATGAACATCATCGGGTACCCGAACGCGGTCGAGGCGTACCGCACGGACCAGATCAGGTCCATCACGACGATGCCCGAGGCCTCCGGCAACATCTACGGCCAGGACGGCTACTGGAGCTGGTGGTCGGCGGTCCCGGCGGACTCGGGCAGTGGCGGCTCGGGCGGCGCCGCGGGCGGCGGGGGCGGTGACGACTCCGGTTCCACCGGGATCGTCGTCGGCGTCGTGGTCGGTGTGCTCGTGCTCGGCGGCGTCGGCTTCCTGTTCTCGCGGCGGCGCGCCGCCACGGCCGACGACCGCGAGTGACGGAGCCCCATGACCAGTGACGGAGCCCCATGACCGCCGAGAGCACCGAGGCGCTCGAAAAGGGCGCGGTAGCCGACGGTCCGGCAGCAGTCGGGCCGTCGGCCGGCCCCGCACCGCGCACGCGCGACATCAAGGCCTATCTGAGGTACGCGGCGGGCAGGATCGTGGGAGCCGCGATCTCCCTGTTCGCCGTCCTCGTCACGAGTTTCTTCCTCTTCCGGCTCATTCCGAGCGATCCCGTCAAACACATGACGGGCGGCCGCCCGGTCTCCAGTGAGCAGCTGGAGAACCTACGGCGGGAATTCGGTCTGGACCAGCCCATGTGGCAGCAGTTCCTCGACTACATCGGGAATGCGCTGACGGGCGACTTCGGCATGTCGTTCCAGTTCCATACGCCGGTGATGGAGAAGATCACGGCGGCGCTTCCCGCCACTCTGCTGCTCACCGGCACCGCGTACATCCTCTTCAGCGCGCTCGGCCTCTGGCTCGGTACGCGTTCGGCCTGGCGGCGCGGCGGAAAGGGCGACCGTTTCCACAGCGCGCTCGCCCTGACCTTGTATTCGGTGCCGTCGTTCTGGCTCGGGCTGCTGCTCATCATCGTGTTCTCGGTCGGTATAGGGCCGATTCCGGGGATGTTCCCGACCGGGGGCCTCGAATCCGGCGGCGAGAGCGGACTCGCGTATGTCGTCGATGTCGCGCACCACATGATCCTGCCGGTGATCACCCTGGTCGCGGTCGGTTACGCGCAGACGCTGCTCGTGATGCGTTCCTCGCTGCTCGACGAGATGGGCAGCGACTATCTGACGACCGCGCGCGCCAAGGGGCTGCGCGATGACGTCGTACGGCGCCGGCATGCCGTACCGAACGCGCTGCTGCCGACGTTCACGCTGATGTTCGTGAACCTCGGGCATGTGGTCGCCGGGCAGATCCTGGTCGAGACGGTGTTCTCGTGGCCGGGGCTCGGCGGGCTCTTCTACGAGGCGCTCGCCGCGCCCGATCTGCCGCTGGTGCAGGCCCTGTTCTTCGTCTTCGCGGCCGCGGTGATCCTTGCGAACACGCTGGCCGATGTGCTGTATCCGCTGCTCGATCCCCGGGTGGGCCGATGACCGCAGAACCGCCGACGACGGCGGGCCAGCCGCCGACGAGGGAGCAGCCCGTGACGGCCGACCCCCTGCCCTCGAACGCCACCGCCAGGAGTCCCCGCGCGATCAGGGCCGCGCGGACGCGCCGGTCCCTCGCCCGTTTCTGGAGGGAGTACCGCGGTCACGGCAGCGGTCTGTGGGGCCTGGCCGCCCTGCTGCTCATCGCGCTGATCGCGATCGGGGCGCCGCTGCTCGTGGGCGCCGACTCCCAGTCCGTGACGCGGGCGCCGGGGCAGGCCCTGGAGGATCCCAGCGGCGAGTTCCCCCTCGGCACCGACCAGTTCGGCCGCAGTGTCCTGGCGCTCCTGGTCTGGGGTGCGCGGGTCTCGCTGACGGTCGGACTGCTGGCCGCGTTCCTGTGCGTGGCGATCGGAACGGTCGTGGGGATCGTGGCCGGGCATTTCCGCGGCTGGTTCGCGACGGTCCTCATGCGGATCACGGACTGGTTCCTGGTCATGCCGACCCTGGTGCTCGCCATCGCACTCGCGACCGTGATGGACCGCTCCATGTGGACGGTGATCATCGCGATCGGCGTCACCACCTGGCCGACCACGGCCCGTCTCGTACGGGCGCAGACGCTCGCCGTGGAGTCCCGCCCGTACATCGAGCGGGCGCGGGCGCTCGGTGGCGGGCACGGGCACATCATGCTGCGGCACGTCCTGCCGAACGTGATGCCCCTGGTGCTCGCGCAGACCACGCTGGTCATCTCCGGCGCGATCCTCACCGAGTCGACCCTGGCCTTCCTCGGGCTCAGCGATCCCACGGTCACGTCGTGGGGCGGCATGCTGCAGGACGCGCGGGAGGCGGGCGCCGTGAGCGCCGGACACTGGTGGTATCTCGCACCGCCCGGACTCGCCATCGCACTGGTGGCGCTGTCGTTCACGCTGTGCGGGCGTGCGGTCGAATCGGTTCTCCATCCCAGGCTGGGGGTGGCCCGTTGAGTCTCCTGGAGGTACGCGACCTCACCGTCACGTACGCGAACGGCGCCCGGGCCGTACGGGGCGTCGACCTGGACCTGGCGGCCGGGCAGAAGCTCGGCATCGCCGGCGAATCCGGCTGCGGCAAGTCGACGCTCGCGCTCGCACTGCTGCGGCTGCTGCCCGCCGGCACAAAGGTGACCGGGCGGATCCTGCTCGACGGGGAGGACGTCCTCGGCATGAAGTGGGGGCGGCTGCGGGCCGTCCGCTGGGCGCGCGCGTCGATCGTCTTCCAGGGCGCGATGCACTCGCTCAACGCGGTGCACCGCGTCGGCGACCAGATCGCCGAGCCGATCCGCCTGCACCGCACCACACCCCCGAACCGGGTCGGGGCCAGGGTCGCGGAGCTCCTCGAACACGTCGGGCTGCCCGCCGCCCGCGCCAGGGCCTACCCGCACGAACTCTCCGGCGGGCAGCGGCAGCGCGTGATGATCGCGATGGCGCTCGCCTGCGCCCCCGATCTGATCATCGCGGACGAGCCGACGACCGCGCTCGACGTGATGATCCAGGCGCAGATCCTGCGGCTGATCGAGAAGCTGGTGGCCGAGCAGAACGTCGGCCTCATCATGATCAGCCACGATCTCGCGGTCCTCGCGGACACCTGCGACCGCCTCACGGTCATGTACGCGGGCCGCGTGGTCGAGGAGGGTCCGGCCCGCATGGTGTACGACGGCGCCCGGCACCCCTACGGGAAGGCCCTGTCGGCGGCCTTCCCCCGCATCGGCGACCCGGCCTCGCGCTTCGCGCCCGCCGGGCTGCCCGGCGATCCGCCGGACCCCTCGGACCTGCCGCCCGGCTGCACCTTCCATCCTCGGTGCCCGGTGGCGCTCGACTCCTGCGCGCGGGAGGACCAGGAACTGGTCGAGGCCGGGGAGTTGTGGCTGGCGGCCTGTGTGCATGTACGGGGTGAGGGGGCGCCGGTGTCGTCAGCGGCGTCGGGAACGTCGCGAACGTCGGGGGCGGACAAGAGCATGGGGAGCGATTCATGACCGCGCTGCTGAGCGCCGCCGGACTCCAGGTTGCCTTCCCCGGCCGGCGCGGTGCGCCCGAGGCGCGGGCCGTGGACGGCGTGGACCTGGACATCCGGCGCGGCGAGATCGTGGCGCTTGTCGGCGAATCCGGCTGCGGCAAGACGACCCTTGCGCGCTCCCTGCTCGGCCTGGTCCCGCCGACGGCCGGCCAGGTGCGCTTCGACGGCGCCCCGCTGACGTACCGCGGCAAGGCCCTGAAGGCCTACCGCAAGCGCGCCCAGCTCGTCCTGCAGGATCCGAGCGGCTCGCTCAACCCGCGGCACACCGTCTACGACGCGGTCGCGGAGGGGCTGCGCATCCACGGTTACGGGGGTGACGAACGCGAAGCCGTCGCCTCGGCGCTGTCCCGGGCGGGGCTGCGGCCGCCCGAGCGCTTCTTCCTGCGCTATCCGCACGAGCTGTCGGGCGGGCAGCGCCAGCGTGTCGTCATCGCGGGCGCGCTGGTCCTCGACCCCGAACTGATCGTCGCCGACGAGCCGGTGGCGTCCCTGGACGCCTCCGTACGCGGCGAGATCCTGGCGCTGCTGCTCTCGCTGCGGGCCGACCTCGGGCTCTCGGCGCTTGTCGTCACGCACGACCTGGGGCTCGCGTGGAACATCGCGGACCGGGTGGCAGTGATGTACCTGGGCCGGATCGTGGAGACGGGCACGGTGGAGGACGTCCTGACCTCGCCTCAGCACCCTTACACCCAGGCGCTGTTGTCCGTGCTCCCCGAGGCACCGGGCGACCCGGTGGTCCTCACAGGCGAACCGCCGGACCCCTCCCGCATCCCGGGCGGCTGCCGCTTCCACGCCCGGTGCCAGGTGCTGGCCTCGGGCGAGGCGGAGCGAGCGGGCATCGCCGCGGACTGCCGCACGAAGCCGCTGCCGGTGCTGTCCGGGGGCGGGGAGCGGCAGGTGGCCTGCCACTGGGCGGCCGGGACGGCCGGGACGTAACGGCGGGGCCACCGGAGCGGCGCCGTGCCGGCAGGGCCGTGGACGCGGACGCGGACGCGGCACCGTCACAGCCAGGCCCTAACAGCGCGGCCGTGGAAGCGGCGGCTGCCGCAGCTCGCTACGCGAGCAGTTCCTTCGAGCGCCGTACGTCCTCCGCGATCGCCTCGACAAGCTGCTCCAGCGAGTCGAACTTGGCCATCCCGCGGACGTACGCCACGAAGTCCACGGCCACGTGCAGGCCGTACAGATCCAGGCCCACGCGGTCGATCGCGTACGCCTCGACGGTGCGTTCCACGGCGTCGAACTGCGGGTTCGTGCCGACCGAGATCGCGGCCGGCATGGCCTCGCCCTCGACGTGGAGGTAGCCCGCGTAGACGCCGTCGGCGGGGATCGCGGTGTGCGGCAGGGTCTCGACGTTGGCCGTCGGGAAGCCCAGTTCGCGGCCGCGCTGCGCGCCGCGGACCACGACGCCCTCGACGCGGTGCGGGCGGCCCAGGATCTCCGCGGCGCCCGTGACATCGCCCTCGGCGACGAGGCGGCGGGTCAGCGTGGAGGAGAAGGGTTCGCCGCCGCCCGCCTCACCGCGTACGACCAGGTCGAAGACCTCGACCTCGTAGTCGTAGGTACCGCCCTGCTCGGCGAGGAAGTCGACGTCGCCGGACGCCTTGTGGCCGAAGCGGAAGTTGGGGCCCTCGACGACCACGCGGGCGTGCAGCTTGTCGACCAGGACCTTCGCCACGAAGTCAGCGGGCGAGAGCTTCGAGAACTCGGTGGTGAAGGGGAGGATCAGCACGGCGTCCACGCCCAGCTCCGCCATCAGCTCGGCGCGCCGGTGGTGCGGGGCGAGCAGCGGCGGGTGGCTGCCGGGACGGACGACCTCGCTGGGGTGCGGGTCGAAGGTGACGACCACGGTGGGAAGGCCCAGCTCCCTGGCACGCTGCACCGCCTTGCCGATGATCAGCTGGTGACCGCGGTGCACACCGTCGTAGGAGCCGATGGTGACGACGCTGCGCCCCCAGTCCTGGGGGATGTCCTCCAAGCCACGCCAGCGCTGCACTGTTTTTGCTCCTCGCCGAACCTGTGTACGTCCTGATGTTTGCGCAGCACTAAGAGTGCCATGACTTCGGCGGGCGCCCTGCCCCCGGGGGTCCGGCCAGGCGTGACGGAGGGCGTGACGGGCGAGGAGGCGGCAGGGCGAGGAGGAGGCGGGGTGCGGAGGAGGCGGGGTGCGGAGGAGGCGGGGTGCGGAGGAGGCGGCGCCAGGAGCAGGCGAGCGAGGAGGTGAAGTGACGGGCGAGGAGGTGACAGCGAAGGAGGCGGCTCAGGCGCCGGTGGGGCTGAGGTCCCCGGCGATCATCCGGCGGGCGCTCGGCCCGACCAGGGCCGTCCACAGGCCGGGCTCCGCTTCCAGGCGGTCCGCGAGGCCGCGCGCGAAGCCGGGGTGGGTGTGGGCGAGGTCGACCAGGCGGCGGTCGAAGGTCGCCGCGCCCTCGGGGGTGCGCACCAGGAGCAGGCCGCAGCGGCGCACCAGGCCGGCGGATGCCTCCCAGTCGCCTCCTCCGGTGCGTACGGCCGTCGTCATCGCCTCGTCGAGGACCAGCGGGTCGGCCTCCCGGGTGAGCAGGAGGTCGAGAAGTTCGGCGCGCAGTTCGGGCGCGGTGTGCTGGTCGCGCGCGGCGTGCCGGTCGCGCGCGGCCAATACCCGTGCGAGTTCCCGCCGCGCCTCGGCCGGGGCGCGGCGCAGCAGGTCCGTGACCAGGGGCAGGAGAGTCGTCCGGGCGCCCTCGGCCCCGTGTTGGTCCAGGCACCTGTCGACGTACCCCGCCGTGTGGGCCGCGGTGTGCGGGCCGAGGGCGGCGAAGTCGCGTACGAGGGAGGCGACGCGGTGGGCGGTCGCGCCGGTGGAGGCCGCCGCCAGGGCGGCGAGGACCTCCGCGGCCCCCGGGCCCGGCGCGTGCAGCCGGGCTCCGAAGGCGGCGAGCACCGGCTCGGTGTGGGTGGCGAGCGCCGGGGTCAGGGCCGTCGAGGGCAGGTGCGGGTCGCCCGCCGCGTACAGCTCCAGCGCGTGCGGCAGGTGCCGGGCGCGGGTGACCGGATCCCGTACGAGCAGGGTGAGGGCCGGGCCGTGCAGGGTGTGCTCGGCGGCGAGGAGGACGAGCGCGGCGTAGCGCAGGAGGCCGCGGTCGGGCTCGCCGGTGGCGTGCGCGGCCGTACGCAGCCCGTACGTGGCCGCCGCCGCCCGCCGTGCCGGGCGCGCGTCGTGGGCCCAGCGGTCGACGGCGCGGCAGAGCGCGGAGGGTTCCTCCTCGGCGAGGGTGGCGAGGAGTTCGTCACCGCGGGGGTGTGCGCAGTCGACGAGCGCCTCGGTGAGTTCGTCGAGGGCGCCGTGGCGGTGGGTGTGCAGAAGCGCCTGCGCGGCGTCGGCGACGGTGGCCTCGGGGGCAGAGGCCAGCTGCCGGTAGTCGGTGAACCACAGGGTCAGGAGTGGTTGCACGGAGGCGGGCCGGTCCTTGAGGAGGTCCGCGACGGCATCCAAGTGGCGGGTGCCGTCGGGCGCGGGGTCCGTGGGCACGAGGCGCCGCAGCAGGTCGAGGCGGTCCTCGGTCGGCAGCGGCAGGGCGCGCCAGAACCACGGCCCGAACCCGTCGTAGACCCCGCGGACCGGCCCGCGCGCCTCGATCCGGTCGGCGAGCAGGCGCAGGACCGGAAGGTACGGGCGGGCGTCCGGCACGCGCAGCAGCGTCCCGGTGAGCAGGTGGACCGCCCACCAGGCCGCGTCCGCGGGCTTGCGCGGGCCGCCGGCCGCCCAGCCGGGGGCGGGGCGCGGTCCGTGCTCGGCGAAGTCGTCGGCGGCGAGCGCGAGTTCGTCGAGGCGGCGGCGCAGCCGGTCGGGGCCGCCGTGGCGTTCCAGGCGCAGCAGGGCCTGGAGCACGGGCCCGATGCGGTGGCGTGGCACGGGGAGCATGCCGTCGGGCGCGGCCTCGGCGGCGGCCTCGGCGGCGGCCTTGCGGGTGCGGCGGCGGATGCGCTGGGCGCGGGCCGGCCGCCCGGCGGGGGCCGGTACGGCGTCCGGCGCGGCATCTGGCGCGACGCCCGGTGCGGCAACTGGCGGGGCGTCCAGTGCGTCCGGTGGCTCGCGTCGGCGGTGGACGAGGGCGAACAGGGCCGGGTCCAGGTCTAGATGAGCGCCCTGGATCCAGTCGGCGAGCTCCTCGTGGGCGAAGCGGTAACCGGTTCCGGCGGGCACCAGGGCGCCCTCGGCGAGTACGGCGGAGGCCCAGCCCGTGGCCCACGGAAAGACCTCCTCGAAGGCCGTACGGTCCAGCTCGCCCTGCCCGGGGCCCAGACACCGCCGTGCGGCCTCGTGCAGCCGCCCGGAGACCCTGGCCGCGAGCCGCCGTACGTCCGTGCCGTGCAGCCGCTCCACGGCGGCGAGGCGTACGGCGATCCGCAGGCAGAGGAGGTCCAGGTACGCGTCGAAGATCTCGGAGCGGTCGGGGGGACTGTCGGGGGTGAGGTCGGGGCGGCCGTCGGCCGGTTCGCCCTGGGCGGTGCGGACCTCGCCCAGGAGGCGGGCCGCCAGGGGGTGTTCGGCGTCCCGTTCGCCCAGCGCGCCGTCCGGTACGCCGTACAGGGCGCGTACCCAGGCCGCCTGCCGTTCCCCCAACGACCCGATCGGCACACATGCGGGCAGCCTGCCGCCCTGCGTCGAGCCGTACAGGGCGGACTCGGGGAAGTGGACACCTGCCTGCTCCCAGTACTCCGGTCTGCAGGCGACCACGAGCTGCGCCCCCGTCCCGCGCAGCCAGCGCGCGGTGCCGGTGCTCCACTGTGCGAGGCGGTGCGCGAGCTGGGGCGGCATCTCCTCGGGCCCGTCGAGGAGGACGAGGAGCGGGCGGCCGGCGTCGCGTACGAGGCGGGCGATGCGGTCGGGGCCGATGTCGCCCAGGGGGCCGGGGACGTCCTGGGCGCCTGGGGTTCCGGGCTGCTCCTCCGCTGCGGGGCGATGGTCCCGTGTCACGGGCCATTCCCGGGTGGCGCGCCCGTCGGCCGCGGGCCGGTCCCGGGTGACGCGCCGGCTGGGTACGGGTTCGTCCGGAATGGCGCTGCGGTGACGGACGGGCCTGCCCCGGGTGCCACGCCGGACGGACGCGGCCCCGTCCTGCTCGGCCCGCCGGTCGGAGGTGAGCACGCCTTCCGATGCCACGAGGATCCGGCCGGCCTGGGCGAGCGCGCGGCCGACCGCGTCGGCCAGCGAGGCGTCCTCGGCGTGCAGGGAGGCGCCGCGCAGCCACACCGTCGGTGCCGGTGACGTGCCGCGTGCGCGGCGGCGGGCGAGGGCGGCGAGTTCGGTGGTGCGGCCGCTGCCGGGGTCTCCGACGAGGCCCAGGACGTACGGGGTGGAGTCCGCTTCGACGAAGGCGGCGAACCGGCGTGCCGTCTCCTCCCTCTCCACCGGCTCGCGCTCCTGACTCGGCAGGTCGGAGCCGACCGAGATGGCGCTGAGCTGCAGGGCGCCGGCGAGATTGAGGTCGCGACCGTACGCGGGGATGCCGGCGGCGTTGCGTTCGAGGAGCGCGGCGAGAGCGCCGGTCCGGTCGGCCCGCGCGGCCGCGTGCAGGGACACCGCGTAGCCGGGGGCTCTGTGTCCGGCGTCGAGGGCCGTGCCCAGGACGCCGAGCACCGCGCCCGTCACGGCGTCGAGGACCGGGCCGCCCGCAGCTCCCCCGCCGAGCTGGAGCGCGTCGCTGGCGTCGGTTCCGACGGCCAGCTCCAGTACGCCGTCGAGGAGGTGGAAACCGTCGGTCGCGGTGTACGTCACCTGGGCGGCGGCGTCGAGCACACGGGCCTCGCGCCAGCCGCGGGCCGCGATGCGTACGTACGCGCCGGGCTGCACCGCCTCTCGCACGGCCAGGGGCATCGGGCGCAGGCCCAGGCCCTGCGTGCGGACGAGGGCGAGGTCGGCCTCCGGGAAGGCGGTCACGTCGTCGGGGGTGGCCACGCAGGTGTGGCCGCCGGGGGCGTGCAGGACGATTCTCGCCAGACCGTCGACGGCCTCGTGGCTGGTGAGGATGGTGCCGTGTTCATCGGCGGCGAAGCCGGTGCCGCGGGGGCGGCCGGCGAGATCGCAGATCCTGACCAGTTGTTCGCGACCCCCGGTCATGGTGCTGCCCTCCCCGCGGTGCGGTTCCCTTCGACCGTAGGGAGGGCTGTTCCGGGACACGCCCCGATAACCGGATGCGCCCCATTCGAGCCGGTCCGATGCTTCGTGCGCCTCCCCGAACGGGTGAGAGTTCCTCCACCCCGCCCCTTCCCGAACCGGGGGCTTGCGCCCCCGGACCCCTGGGGCACCCACGGGGTGGGTGGGGGCCCAGCTGTGCGGAGCACCCCCGGGTGGGTGGGCCACCCGGGGGCTTCGCCCCTGGCCCCCCTCCGGGGCTACGCCCCTTGCCCCCGATCGCGCTGAACGCGCTCGTCCTCAAACGCCGGACAGGCTGAGTCTGCTGGACCGAGCTCGTCCCGGAACCAAAACGGGCTGGAGTTACTGAACCCGCCCTTCCCGGAACCCCCGACGAGCCGGCACTTGCCCCAGGGGCTGAAAGCCGACCGCCCCTCAGGCGAATACCGCCAGGCTCTTCGCCTTGCCCCGCTGGTTTTCCACCAGGGCCACGAAGCGGCCCGAGGGGTCGAAGACCGCGACCGTCGTGGCCGGGCCGTACTCGTCCGGCATCTCGATGCGGACGCCGTTCAGGAGCAGGCGGGCGCGCTTCTCGTCGACGTCCCAGCGCGGGAAGGCCGCCGCGGCGGCCTCGGCGATCGGCATCACCGTGAGGGATTCCTGGTGGGCGTCCAGCGTGTGGGCCGCGTCGAGGCCGTAGGGGCCGACCCGGGTGCGGCGCAGGGCCGTGAGGTGGCCGCCGACTCCGAGGCCGGCGCCCAGGTCCCGGGCGAGTGCCCTGATGTAGGTGCCGGAGGAGCAGACCACCGAAACCACGAGGTCGAGGACCGGCGTGCCGTCCTCGGCGACGGCGTCGCGCACGTCGTACACCTGGAAGGAGGAGATCGTCACCGGCCGCGCCGGGATGTCGAAGTCCTCGCCGTCGCGCGCCCGCTTGTACGAGCGCACACCCTTGATCTTGATGGCGCTGACCTTGGACGGCACCTGCATGATCTCGCCGCTCAGCTTGGCGATCCCGGCGTCGATCGCCTCGCGGGTGACCCGCGAGGCGTCCGTGGACGAGGTGATCTCGCCCTCGGCGTCGTCCGTCAGGGAGTTCTGGCCGAGACGGATCGTGCCCAGGTACTCCTTCTCCGTGAGGGCGAGATGCCCGAGGAGTTTGGTGGCGCGCTCGACGCCGAGGACGAGCACACCGGTCGCCATCGGGTCGAGCGTGCCGGCGTGGCCGACCCGCCGCGTCTTGGCGATGCCGCGCATCTTGGCGACCACGTCATGGGAAGTGAAGCCGGACGGCTTGTCGACGATGACCAAACCGTCCGGCGTCTGCTGTTGTTGCTGCTTGCTCATGCGGAAGCGGAGCCCTCGTCCTCGTCCTCGCCCGGCTTCTTGTACGGGTCGGCCTCACCGGCGTACGCGGCGCCCGAGGACGCCTCACGCACCGCCGCGTCGGAGGCCCGGGCCCGGTCGAGGAGGTCCTCGATGGTCCGCGCGTTCTCCGGCAGGGCATCGGCCACGAAGCTCAGAGTGGGTGTGAATTTCACACCGGCGGCGGCGCCCACCGCGGAGCGCAGCACCCCCTTGGCGCTCTCCAGGCCGCGGGCCGCGTTCTCGCGGTCCTCGTCGTCGCCGTAGACCGTGTAGAAGACGGTCGCCTCCCGCAGATCGCCGGTGACCCTCGTGTCGGTGATGGTCACGTGCGAGCCGAGGCGCGGGTCCTTGATTCCGCGCTGCAGCTTCTGTGCGACCACTTCCCGGATGAGGTCCGCCAGCTTCTTCGCCCGCGCGTTGTCGGCCACTGGTCCGTCTCCCTCTGTGTTTCCTGCGTACGTACGCCTCGTACGCACTCCCGTACGCGTCCTGCGTACGTCAATCATCGTCCCCGTGCAGCCGTCGGCGCACCGAGAGCAGCTCGATCTCGGGGCGGGCGGCGACCAGCCGCTCGCACCGGTCGAGCACGTCGGACAGGTGCCCCGTGTCCCCGGAGACCATCGCCACGCCGATCTCGGCGCGCCGGTGGAGGTTCTGGTCGCCGACCTCCGCCACGCTGACCGCGAATTTGCGGTGCAGCTCGGCGACGATCGGGCGGATCACGGAGCGCTTCTCCTTCAGCGACCGTACGTCGCCGAGGAGCAGGTCGAAGGACAGAGTCCCTACGTACATATGGGTCCGGATGTCCCGCCGGTACGGGGTCGTGTGTACAGCACCAAGATCCCTTGTCAGGGGCCTGCAAACCGTACCCGCAACGGCCGGGGCCGATCGACGGGTTTTCCCGTCGACCGGCCCCGGATCACGCTGTGCGGATCACTGCGTGGCGTCAGCCTCGCGGCTTCTCGCGCATCTCGTACGTCGCGATGACGTCGTCGATCTTGATGTCGTTGAAGTTTCCGAGGTTGATACCACCCTCGAAGCCCTCGCGGATCTCGGTGACGTCGTCCTTGAAGCGGCGCAGACCGGTGATGGTGAGGTTCTCCGCGATGACCTTGCCGTCGCGAAGGAGGCGCGCCTTGGTGTTGCGCTTGACCTCGCCGGAGCGGATGAGCACACCGGCGATGTTGCCCAACTTGGACGAGCGGAAGATCTCGCGGACCTCCGCCGTGCCGAGCTCGACCTCTTCGTACTCCGGCTTGAGCATGCCCTTGAGGGCCGCCTCGACCTCTTCGATCGCCTGGTAGATGACCGAGTAGTAACGGACGTCCACACCCTCGCGCTCGGCCATCTGCGTGGCACGCCCGGCGGCGCGCACGTTGAAGCCGATCACGATGGCGTCGGAGCCCATCGCCAGGTCGATGTCGGACTCCGTGACCGCACCGACGCCGCGGTGCAGGACGCGGATGTCGACCTCTTCGCCGACGTCCAGCTGGAGCAGGGAGGACTCGAGAGCCTCGACGGATCCGGAAGCGTCACCCTTGATGATGAGGTTGAGCTGCTGGACCTCGCCGGCCTTGAGCACCTTGTCCAGGTCCTCGAGCGAGACACGGCGCGTGCGCTTGGCGAACGCGGCGTTGCGCTCGCGGGCGGCGCG
The DNA here is from genome assembly GCF_047779955.1 of Streptomyces lothianensis. Classification (NCBI taxonomy): domain Bacteria; kingdom Bacillati; phylum Actinomycetota; class Actinomycetes; order Kitasatosporales; family Streptomycetaceae; genus Streptomyces; species Streptomyces lothianensis. The sequence goes on from NZ_JBLMKT010000049.1 coordinate 51,662, forward strand.
CTTCTCGGCGATCTGACGGGCCGTACGGTCCTCGTCGACCACAAGAAGGTTGTCGCCCGCACCCGGGACGTTGGTGAGACCGAGCACCAGGACGGGAGTCGACGGGGCCGCCTCCTCGACGTTGTTGCCCTTGTCGTCGAGCATCGCCCGGACGCGGCCGTACGCGTCGCCGACCACCACGGTGTCGCCGATGCGCAGCGTTCCGCGCTGGACCAGGACGGTGGAGACCGCACCGCGGCCCTTGTCCAGGTGGGACTCGATCGCGATGCCCTGCGCGTCCTGGTCGGGGTTGGCCCGCAGGTCGAGCGAGGCGTCCGCGGTCAGGATCACGGCCTCGAGCAGCGAGTCGATGTGCAGACCCTGCTTGGCGGAGATGTCGACGAACATCGTGTCGCCGCCGTACTCCTCGGCCACCAGGCCGTACTCGGTCAGCTGACCGCGCACCTTGGTCGGGTCGGCGCCCTCGACGTCGATCTTGTTGACCGCGACCACGATCGGCACCTCGGCCGCCTTGGCGTGGTTCAGGGCCTCGATCGTCTGCGGCATCACACCGTCGTTGGCCGCCACCACGAGGATCGCGATGTCGGTCGACTTGGCACCACGGGCACGCATGGCGGTGAACGCCTCGTGACCCGGGGTGTCGATGAAGGTGATGCGACGCTCTTCGTCGTTGACCTCGGTGGAGGCCTGGTAGGCACCGATGTGCTGGGTGATGCCGCCGGCCTCGCCCGCGATGACGTTCGTCTTGCGGATCGCGTCGAGGAGTCGGGTCTTACCGTGGTCGACGTGACCCATGACGGTCACGACCGGCGGACGGGACACGAGCAGCTCTTCGCCGCCCTCGTCCTCGCCGAACTCGATGTCGAAGGACTCGAGCAGCTCACGGTCCTCCTCCTCGGGGGAGACGATCTGAACCGTGTAGTTCATCTCGTCGCCGAGGAGCTGCAGCGTCTCGTCGGAGACGGACTGCGTGGCCGTGACCATCTCGCCGAGGTTCATCATGACCGCGACGAGCGACGCCGGGTTGGCGTTGATCTTCTCCGCGAAGTCGGTGAGCGAGGCACCGCGCGACAGGCGAACGGTCTCGCCGTTGCCGCGAGGCAGCATCACGCCGCCGACCGACGGGGCCTGCATGGCCTCGTACTCCTGGCGCCTCTGCCGCTTCGACTTGCGGCCGCGACGCGCGGGACCGCCGGGACGGCCGAAGGCGCCCTGCGTGCCACCGCGGCCACCCGGACCACCGGGACGGCCACCGAAGCCGGGACGACCGCCGAAGCCGCCGCCACCACCGGGACGGCCACCGCCGCCACCGGGACCGCCGGGACGGCCGGCGAAGCCGCCGCCACCGCCGCCGGGACGGCCGGCGAAGCCGGGACGACCGCCGCCGCCACCGCCGGGACGACCGCCGCCACCGGGACCACGGCCACCGGGGCCGCCGCCGGGACGCGGGCCCGCGGCGGGACGCTGCGGCATCATGCCCGGGTTCGGACGGTTGCCGCCGCCGGGACGCGGGCCGCCGGAACCGGCACCCTGACCCTGCGGACGCGGCATGTTGCCCGGCGAGGGACGCGCGCCGCCCTGCGGACGGGGACCGCCCTGGCCGCCGCCCTGCGGACGCGGGCCGCCCGGGGCACCCTGGCCACCGGGACGCGGGGCACCGCCGGGACGGGGCGCCTGCGGGCGGCCCATGCCGGTGGAGCCGCCGGACGTGAACGGATTGTTGCCCGGACGCGGGCCCGAGGGACGGGCGCCGCCGGGACGCGGGGCTCCCTGGCCGCCGTGGCCCCCGGCCGGTCGGGGCGCACCACCGGGACGCGGGGCACCGCCCTGGCCGCCCTGACCACCCTGGCCGGGCGCCGGACGGGCGCCGCCGGGCTTGGGGGCACCGGGACGTGCGGCCGGACGCTCACCGGCTGGCTTCGGCGCCGCGGGGGCGGCCGGAGGCGCGGTGAATTCCGGTGCGGCCGGCGCGGGCTTGGGTGCCGCGGCCGGCTTGGGCGCTGCGGGGGCGGGGCGCGGACCCGGCGTGGGGGCCGCGGGCTTCTTCTCCGCCGCAGGCTTGGGGGTGACCGGCGCGGGCTTCGGCGCCGCCGGCTTGGCAGCGGCCGGAGAGGCCGGCTTCGCGGCAGCCTTCTTGGGCGCCGCGGGCTTGGCAGGGGAGGCCTTCTTGGCGGCGCCGCCGCCACCGGGACCCTGCAGTGCGTTAGTCAGTTTGCGTACTACCGGCGCCTCGATCGTCGAGGACGCCGAACGTACGAATTCACCGAGTTCCTGGAGCTTGGCCATGACGACCTTGCTCTCAACTCCGAACTCCTTGGCGAGCTCGTATACCCGGACCTTAGCCACTTCGCTCCTTTTAGGTCCGGGTTGACGCCGGACCGTCGCTACTTCATGGGCGTACTCATCGCGTGCTCATCGAGTGCTCATCGCAATCTCGACCTACTTCCAACTCGCGGGGGTACCTGGTCCGCACAGGGCTCTGTGCGGCACGTCTTCTTCTCTTACGGTTGCGCCTGCTCGACATACCGGCGCAGGGCCGCTGTGTCGAGCGGACCCTCGGCGCGCAGCGCCCTCGGGAACGCCCGGCGGCGGGCCGCCGTGTCGATACAGACCAGGGCGAGGTGTACATATGCACCCCGGCCGGGCAGCGTACCGCGCGGATCGGGGACGCATGCGCCCTCTTTCCGCACGATCCGCAGCAGATCGCTCTTGGCCGCTCGCTCCCGGCATCCCACACAGGTTCGCTCAGGGCAGGCTCGGGTTGGCGTCCGGCCAGACACGATGAAGTCTACCTCCCCGCACGGACCTCACCCCAATGGGGCAAGAATCGAATGGTTGCACGTATCACATACGGCGTGATCTTTGCGCTCGGGTGCGCCGGTTGACGCACCGGCCCCCGGTCTGCTGCCGGTCCGGATCACAGGCAGCCGCCGGTCCGGAGCACGGCCTGCTGCCGGTCCGGGTACCTCGGCTACTCCGCCGCCGCCTGCTCCGCCGCCACCTCGGTGTCCGGCCGGATGTCGATCCGCCAGCCGGTGAGCCGGGCTGCGAGGCGGGCGTTCTGGCCCTCCTTGCCGATGGCGAGGGAGAGCTGGTAGTCGGGCACCGTGACCCGGGCCGAGCGGGCCGCGAGGTCCACGATCTCGACCTTGGAGACACGGGCCGGCGAGAGCGCGTTGGCGACCATCTCGGCCGGGTCCTCGGACCAGTCCACGATGTCGATCTTCTCGCCGCCGAGCTCGGCCATGACATTGCGCACCCGGCCGCCCATCGGGCCGATGCAGGCGCCCTTGGCGTTCAGCCCGGAGCGGGTCGAGCGGACCGCGATCTTGGTGCGGTGGCCGGCCTCTCGGGCGATCGCGGAGACCTCCACGGAACCGTCCGCGATCTCCGGCACCTCGAGCGCGAAGAGCTTCTTCACCAGGTTCGGGTGCGTACGCGAAAGAGTCACGGACGGGCCGCGCACGCCCTTGACGACCCGTACGACATACGAGCGGATTCGCTGGCCGTGCGGGTAGACCTCGCCGGGGACCTGCTCCTGCACCGGCAGGATGGCCTCCAGCTTGCCGATGTCGACCAGGACGTTCTTCGGGTCACGGCCCTGCTGGACGACACCGGTGACGATGTCGCCCTCGCGGCCCGCGTACTCGCCGAGCGTCGCATCGTCCTCGGCATCCCGCAGCCGCTGCAGGATGACCTGCTTGGCGGTCGTGGCGGCGATCCGGCCGAAGTCCGAGGGCGTGTCGTCGAACTCGCGGGCCTCCTGGCCCTCCTCGAGGTCCTCCGCGTCCTCCTTGGCCCATACCGTCACGTGGCCGGAGTGCTTGTCCAGCTCCACGCGTGCGCGACGGCGGCTGCCCTCGGTGCGGTGGTAGGCGATCAGGAGGGCCGATTCGATCGCTTCGACCAGGGTGTCGAAGGAGATTTCCTTCTCCCGGACCAGACCCCGCAGGGCACTCATGTCGATGTCCACGGCTACGCCTCCTTCTCAGCGTCGTCAGCTGCAGCTTCAGCTGCGTCTTCGTTCCTGCTCTTGCGGTTGAACTCGATCTCCACGCGCGCCTTGGCGACGGAGTCGAAGGCGACCCGCCGCGAGGTGGGCTTGCGGCCCTTCACGCCCGGCACTTCGAGGTCGAGGCCCTCGTCGTCGACGCCGAGGATGCGGGCGATCAGCTCGCCGCCCTCGCGCAGCTGGAACTTCACCAGGCGGCCGGTGGCGCGCACGAAATGGCGGTGCTCGGTGAGGGGACGGTCGGCGCCCGGGGAGGTGACCTCCAGGACGTACTCGCCGTCGCCCATGACAGCACTGTTGGCGGGCTCGTCCAGCTTCTGGGAGAGCTCCCGGCTCAGCTCGGCGCAGGTGTCGAGCTGTACGCCTTCGTCGGAGTCGACCACGACACGCAGCACACGACGCTTTCCGGCAGGAGTCACGGTGATCTCTTCGAGATCCAGGTCCTTGGCGCCGACGAGCGGTTCAAGCAGACCGCGCAGCCTCTCGCTCTGGGTGGTGCTCATCCGGGTGACTCCTCGGCCGCGTGTGCTGTTGTGGGTTTCTCGCGTGTCAGGCAAAGCGTATCCGGTCGCGAGGGGTGTTGCCGCCCACCCTTCGACCGCCGCCGGGCGCCCGACGGCGGCTGCTGCCCCGCGTGGGGGCATACGCGGCGGCATGGGCGTCCCGCTCATGGGAAGGGGGCAGGTCCGCGCGTAGGGTGATCTCTGCCCCGCCCGCTTGACCGCCCCCGAGGACGTCTGCCGTGCCGTTTGACGAATCGTTCCCCCGGCCGGGGGGCGCTGCGAGACAGCCCCTGGCCCCGCGTCGCAGAAGCCTGCTCACCGGCGCCGTGACGGCCGCCGGTGCCGCGCTGCTCGCCGCCTGCTCGGCCGACACCCCGGGCTCCGGCCCGTCCGGCGCCGCGGCGCCCCGCAAGTCGGCCAAATCGCCCGAGCAGCTGCGGGCGGCCGTCGCCTCGGAGAGTTCCGCGCTGCTCTCCCGGTACGAGACCGCGCTCGAGGCGCACCCCGGGCTCGTGGACCGGATCGGGCCGTTGCGCGAGAACGTCCGCGCGCACATCAAGGCGCTCGGTGGCACCCGTACGGCGCCGCCGAGCCCGGTGCAGAGCGCGCCGGTACAGACGGCGGTCGACGCGAAGACGACCCTGAAGGAGCTCGCCGAGGCCGAGCGGGCCCTCGCCGACCGCCGACGCGAGGCGCTGGCCGGGCTGCCGGCGGAGGATGCCCGCCTTGTGGCCTCGATCGCGGCCGCCGGTGACGTGCACGCGTATCTGCTGAGCGAGGCGGTCCGATGAGCGAGGGACGCGGGAGCGGCGCAGTGCACGCGAGTGGCGAAGTGAGCGGGAACGACGGCGTGCGCGGGAACGGCGAAGTGCGTCGGCACAGTGCAGTGCGCGGGAGCCGTAGGCGCGGTGACGACGGCCGGGGCACTGAGATCGTCGCGCAGCAGGCGGCGCTGCGGGCCGAGCACGCGGCGGTCTACGGCTACGGGGTCGTCGGCGGGCGGATCCGCGAGGGACGCCGGGACGAGGCGCGGGCCGCGTACGAGTCGCACCGGGCCCGCCGCGACGAGCTGCGGCGCAGGCTGCGGGACCTCGACGCGGTGCCGGAGCCTGCGGCCGCCGCCTACGCGCTGCCGTTCCCGGTGCCGGACTCGGCGGCCGCGGCGCGGCTCGCGGCCGATCTGGAGGACAGGATCGCGGGTGTGTACGCGGATGTCGTACGGGCCACGGAAGGCGAGCGCAGGCGGGCCGCGGCGGACGCGCTGCGGGAGGCCGCGGTGCGGGCTGCGCGCTGGCGGGGCGGCAGCGTAGCCTTCCCGGGGCTCGCGGAGCGGGTGGCCGCACCGGCGCCTGCCACCTCGATCACGCCGTCCGCGTAGGGAGTGCCCGGCGGCCTCCACTTGTTCCGAGCCGGCCTCACATGCTTCGACCGGCCTCAAGTTCTTCGAAGGGAATGACTCGCGCATGGCGATCGAACCGCCGCAGCGCCTGGTGACCGCGCTCGGCGAAGTGCGCGACGACGGGGCCTCCGCCTGGCTCGCCGAGGTCGGCGTGCTGCTCGACGAGGCGGCCGCACGGCGCGGGGTCTCGGTCGAGCGGGTGCACCAGCCCGGTGGGCGCAGCAGCCTGGTCGCCCAGGTCCGTACGGCGGACGGGGTGCCCGCAGTCCTGAAGCTGGCCCCCGAGCGGTTCCGGCCCGAGGCGGAGCGGGCCGCGCTGACGCACTGGGACGGCTTCGGTGCCGTACGGCTCATGGACCCCGGGATCAACGACGGTGCGATGCTGCTCGAACGGCTCAACCCCGAGGTCTCGGTGCGGACGCTGCCCGAGTCCAAGGCGCTGCTCGAAGCGGCCGGGACGCTGCGGCGGCTGTGGGTGGACCCTCCCGTCGGGCGCAACTGCGAGACGGTGCCCGAGCGGACGGGACGGCAGGCGGAGGCGATGCGGGCCTCGGCCGCGGCCTTCCCCGAGATCGCGCCGCTGATCGACGCGGCGCTCTCGGCGCGGGAGGAGCTGGTGGCCGCGCCGCCCGAGCTGCGGCTGCTGCACGGCACGTTCCGGCAGAGCAAGGTACTTGCCGGGGAGCGTGCGCCGTGGCTCGCGGTCGGGCCCGATCCGGTGGTCGGTGAGTGCGCCTTCGATCTGGCGCGGCTGGTCCGCGACCGGGTGGAGGACCTGATCGGCGCGCCGACCGGTCCGGCCACGACCCGCCGCCGCGTGAAGCGCCTCGCCGAGTCGCTCGACGTCGACGCCGAGCGGCTGCGGGGGTGGACGCTGTTCCGGGCGGTGGAGTCGGGGGCGCGGGCCCTGCGGGTGGGGCGCGCCAACGATGCGGAGAATCTTCTGGAGTTCGCGGGCTGGCTGTAGAGGGTGTCCGGCGGCCGCGGCTGCGGGGGCCGGACACCCCGCAGCCGCGGCCGGTCATGACCGGAGTCAGGCCGTCAGGCGGGCCACCGCGTCCTCGACCGAGACTTCCTCGCGCTCGCCCGTGCGGCGGTCCTTCAGTTCCAGGATGCGGTCGGCCGAGCGGCGGCCCGCGACCAGGATCTTCGGGACGCCGATCAGCTCGGAGTCGGTGAACTTCACGCCGGGCGAGATGCCCGGGCGGTCGTCCACCAGGACGCGGACGCCGGCGGCCGCCAGCTGCTCCGAGACCTCCAGGGCCAGCTCGGTCTGCAGGGCCTTGCCCGCGGCGACCACGTGCACGTCGGCGGGGGCGATCTCCTCGGGCCAGACCAGGCCCTGCTCGTCGGCGTGCTGCTCGGCCAGCGCGGCGACGGCGCGCGAGACGCCGATGCCGTACGAGCCCATCGTGACGCGGACCGGCTTGCCGTTCTGACCGAGGACGTCCAGCTGGAAGGCGTCGGCGTACTTGCGGCCGAGCTGGAAGATGTGGCCGATCTCGATGGCGCGGTCCAGCTTGAGGCCGGTGCCGCAGTTGGGGCAGGGGTCGCCCTCGACGACGACCACGACGTCGACGTAGGTGTCGACCTCGAAGTCACGGCCCGCGACGACGTTCTTCGCGTGCTTGCCCTCCTTGTTGGCACCCGTGATCCAGCCGGTGCCGGGCGCGACCCGCGGGTCGGCGAGGTAGGTCACCTTCTCCAGGCCCTGCGGGCCGACGTACCCGCGTACGAGGTCCTCGCGTCCCGCGAAGTCCTCGGCGGTCACCAGCTCGACCTCGGACGGGGCGAAGTGCGCCTCGACCTTGTCCATGTCGACCTCGCGGTCCCCGGGGACGCCGATCGCGAAGATCTCGCCGTCGACCTTCACCAGCAGGTTCTTGAGGGTCTCGGCGGCGTCCACGCCGAGGTGGGCGGCGAGGGTCTCGATGGTGGGGGTGTCCGGGGTGTCGAGCTCCTCGACGGGCCCGATGGCACTGCCGTCGACCGGCTTCAGGGCGTATGTGATCGCCTCGGTGTTGGCCGCGTAGTCGCAGTTCGGGCAGTCGGCGAAGGTGTCCTCGCCGGCCGGGGCCGGGGCGAGGAACTCCTCCGACTTGGAGCCGCCCATGGCGCCGGCGGTCGCGGCGCAGATGCGGTAGTCGAGGCCGAGGCGCTCGAAGATGCGCTGGTAGGCGGCGCGGTGCAGGGCGTAGGACGCGTCGAGGCCCCCGTCGGCGGTGTCGAAGGAGTACGAGTCCTTCATCAGGAACTCGCGGCCGCGCAGGATGCCGGCGCGGGGGCGGGCCTCGTCGCGGTACTTCGACTGGATCTGGTAGAGGATGACGGGCAGGTCCTTGTAGGACGAGCACTGGTCCTTGACCAGGAGTGTGAAGATCTCCTCGTGGGTCGGGCCGAGGAGGTAGTCGCCGCCCTTGCGGTCGTTCAGGCGGAAGAGTTCGGCGCCGTACTCCTCCCAGCGGCCGGTCGCCTCGTAGGGCTCCTTCGGCAGCAGGGCAGGCAGCGTGACCTCCTGGGCGCCGATGGCGTCCATCTCCTCACGGACCACACGCTCCACGTTGGCGAGGACCTTCTTGCCGAGCGGCAGCCAGGACCAGATACCGGCGGCGGTGCGGCGGACGTAGCCGGCGCGCACGAGCAGCTTGTGGCTGAGGACCTCGGCGTCCGCCGGGTCGTCGCGCAGTGTCTTGACCATCAATTTCGACATGCGCTGGACCTGGGCCATGGTTCTGCTCTCCTGCTGGCTGCTGTACGTGGATTGTGCGTTGGAGGTTATCGGGGTGGGGGGCGTCGGCGGTAATCCGTTTACCGACCTCGGCGGCGCAGCGGCAGTGGGGCGCCCATCACCGCGTACGGCCTTGGGGCGCTCGGGAAGACGACCTGGCGGGCCAGGTCCGTATAGCCGAGGGACCGGTACAGGCCGCGGGCCGGGCTGTCGTGGTCGATCGCGGAGAGGATCGAGCGGGGCTCGCTCGCGGCATCGGTGATCATCGTGATCAGGGCGCGGCCGATGCCGAGGTTCTGGTGGCTCGGGTCGACGTGCAGTTCCGTGATGACGAAGGAGTCGTCGAGCCAGAAGCCGAGGTCCCGGCCGCGCAGATACGGCTCGACGACCGTGGACCACCAGTGGGCGCGGTCGTTGGGCATGCCGTAGACGAAACCCACGAGGCGGCCCGCACGGGTGGTGGCGCCCAGGGCGCGGGCGCCGGGCTGGACGAGGTGGCGCAGCACGATCTGGCGGCGGATCGCGATCTCCTCGTCGCTCAGGCCGAAGGCCCTGGCCTGCACGGCGAGCGCCTCGTCGACCCGCTGGGCGAGGTCGAGGCCCCCGATCACGACATCGTCAGTCATGCGCGAACACTAACGCTCGCCAGGGGGTGTCCGGCGGGGGTGCTGTCAGAACAGGACGCTCATGAACGCGCCGACTTCCTCGAAGCCCACCGTGCGGTACGCGGCGCGGGCCGGGGTGTTGTAGTCGTTGACGTAGAGACTGACCACCGGGGCGACATCGGCGAGGGCGTAGCGCAGGACGGCCGCCATGCCGGTGATGGACAGTCCCTGGCCTCGGTGTTCGGGGTCGACCCAGACGCCCTGGATCTGGCAGGCGGTGGGGGTCGCGGCGCCGATCTCGGCCTTGAAGAGGACCTTGCCGTCCTCGATCCGGGCGAAGGAACGGCCCGCGCCGACGAGTTCGGCGACGCGCGCCTGGTAGAGCAGGCCGCCGTCACCGGCCATCGGCGAGACGCCGACCTCCTCGGTGAACATGGCCACGCACGCCGGCATGATCACGTCCATCTCGTCCTTGCGGATCCGGCGGACGTACGGATCGGGGGTGATGCCCTCGGGCATCCGGTCGGTGACCATCAGCGGCTGGTGGGAGCGGACCTCGCGGGCCGGGCCCCAGCCGGGTTCGAGCAGCTTCCACAGCAGGGCGGTGGGCTCGGCGGGGCCGACGATCGAGGAGCAGCGGCGGCCGGAGCGGCGGGCGCGTTCGGCGAAGGCGCGGATGGCCTCGGGGCCCGCGCAGATGGGGACGAGGTTGGCGCCCGCGTAGCAGAGCGAGGCGAGACTGCCGTGCTCGTACCAGCCCCACATCTCGCCGCCCAGACGCCAGGGGTCCAGGCCCGCGGCCTGGACCCGGCTGCTCACGAACGCGTTGTGCACGGGTTCGCGCGCCAGGACCTCGAGGGCGGCGTCGAGATCGCCGGGTTGGAGCACCCTGGTGGTCGGCTGGGTCAACACGGGTGGGGCCTTTGTGCGGATGGGGTACGGGCTTGCGGTTCTCCGCACTGTACCTGGAGGTGTCATGCGGTGGGTTTCGCTGGTGGGGGGTTGTTTTCTCTCCCCCACCTCCGCCCCTTCCCGAAACCGGGGGCTTGCGGCCCCGCGGGCGGGCTGGTGTCAGCCCGCGACCGAGACCGACGGCTCGCCCGAGGCGATTCCGTCCTTCTCCATCTGCTCGGCGATCTTCATCGCCTCGTCGATCAGCGTCTCGACGATCTTCGACTCGGGAACCGTCTTGATGACCTCGCCCTTGACGAAGATCTGGCCCTTGCCGTTGCCGGAGGCGACACCGAGGTCGGCCTCGCGGGCCTCTCCCGGGCCGTTGACGACGCAGCCCATGACGGCGACGCGCAGGGGCACCTCCATGCCCTCGAGCCCGGCGGTCACCTCGTCGGCGAGCTTGTAGACGTCGACCTGGGCGCGGCCGCAGGAGGGGCAGGAGACGATCTCCAGGCGGCGCTGGCGCAGGTTCAGGGACTCCAGGATGGAGATGCCGACCTTGACCTCTTCGGCCGGCGGCGCCGACAGCGAGACGCGGATCGTGTCGCCGATGCCTTCCGAGAGCAGCGCGCCGAAGGCGACGGCCGACTTGATGGTGCCCTGGAAGGCGGGGCCGGCCTCGGTGACGCCGAGGTGCAGCGGATAGTCGCAGGCGGCGGCGAGCTGCCGGTAGGCGTTGACCATCACCACCGGGTCGTTGTGCTTGACCGAGATCTTGATGTCGCGGAAGCCGTGCTCCTCGAAGAGGGAGGCCTCCCACAGCGCCGACTCGACCAGCGCCTCGGGGGTCGCCTTGCCGTACTTCTCCAGGAGCCTGCGGTCCAGGGAGCCCGCGTTGACCCCGATCCGGATCGGGGTGCCCGCGGCCGAGGCGGCCTGCGCGATCTCCTTGACCTTGTCGTCGAACTGCTTGATGTTCCCCGGGTTCACCCGTACCGCCGCGCAGCCCGCGTCGATCGCCGCGAAGACGTACTTCGGCTGGAAGTGGATGTCCGCGATCACCGGGATCTGCGACTTCCTCGCGATGGTCGCGAGCGCGTCCGCATCGTCCTGGGTGGGGCAGGCGACCCGCACGATCTGACAGCCGGACGCGGTGAGCTCCGCGATCTGCTGGAGCGTGGCGCCGATGTCGGAGGTGCGCGTGGTGGTCATGGACTGCACCGAGACGGGTGCGTCACCGCCGACCGCGACGGATCCGACCTGGATCTGCCGGGCGCGGCGCCGCTCGGCGAGCTTGACCGGTACGGACGGCATTCCCAGAGAAATCGCAGTCATCTGCTATGCAACCCCAAGGTGTGGATCATGGTTTCGGAGGTCCGCGGGCGAGCGGGCTCCGACGTTCGAGATTACGCCACGGCCGCGGCCGTGGGCACATCGCCGTGCTTCACGCCACCCGAAGGTGGGCCGGGCACGGACGGCCGGGAGGCTACGTGCCCGGCCGAGGTGCCCGGCCGAGGTGCACGGCCGACGTGCACGGCCGCCGTGCACGGCGGGTGTTCAGCTGATCCTGACCGGGTTCACCACATCCGCGATCAGTACGAGCAGGGTGAAGCAGACGAAGATGCCCGCCACCACGTACGCGACCGGCATCAGCTTCGCCACGTCGAACGGGCCCGGGTCCGGGCGCCGGAGCACCCAGGCCACCTTGCGCCGCACCGACTCCCACGCCGCACCCGCGATGTGACCGCCGTCCAGCGGCAGCAGCGGGAGCATGTTGAAGAGGAAGAGCGAGAGGTTGAAGCCCGCGACCAGGAACAGCATCATCGCGATCTGGTTCTCCGGCGGGATGTCGAGGGTGAAGACCTCGCCGCCGACCCGGGCCGCGCCGACCACGCCCATCGGGGAGTCCTGCTTGCGCTCGCCGTCGCCGAAGGCCGCGTCCCACAGGTCGGGGATCTTGGAGGGCAGGGCGATCAGCGCCTCGACGCCGTTCTCCATCATGTCGCCCATGCGGTCCACGGAGTCCGTGAAGGACTGCTCGACGATTCCGGAGGCCGGGGTGAAACCGATGAAGCCGGCGTCCACGTACTGGCCCTCGACATAGCCGCCGTCGCCGTCGGTCTTGGTGACCTGGTTCTTGATCAGGTTGGCGTGCAGCACCTTCTCGGCGCCTTCGCGCTCGACGGTGATCGTGGCCGGGCCCATGGTGTCGCGGATGCGGGCCTGGAGCGTGGTCCAGTCCTCGATCCGCTCGCCGTTGAAGGCGACGATGGTGTCGCCGGGCTTGAGGCCCGCGGCCTTGGCGGGGGCGGCCGGGTCGCCGTCCTTGCAGGTGTCGCGGTTCTCCTCGGCCGAGATGACACAGTCGGAGACGCTGCGGACGGTGGTCGTCGTCTCGTTCCAGCCGAAGGTCATCAGGACGCCGAGGAAAATCGCCACGGCCAGGATCAGGTTCATGAACGGCCCGGCGAACATCACGATCACGCGCTTCCACGGCGCGCGCGTGTAGAAGAGCCGTGTCTCGTCCCCCGGCTTGAGCTCCTCGAAGGCCGCCGAGCGGGCGTCCTCGATCATGCCACGCCACGGCGAGGTGGAGCGCGCTTCGAGCTTGCCGTCCTCTCCCGGCGGGAACATGCCGATCATCCGGATGTAACCGCCGAGCGGGATGGCCTTGATGCCGTACTCGGTCTCGCCCTTCCTGCGCGACCAGAGGGTCGGCCCGAAGCCGACCATGTACTGGGGGACGCGGATCCCGAAGAGCTTGGCCGTGGACAGATGCCCCAGCTCGTGCCAGGCGATCGAGAACAGCAGCCCGACCACGAAGACGACTATGCCGAGGATCATCATCAAGGTCGTCATGCACGAGCCTCCGCGGTCGTCCGGTCGTTGTCCGTACGCGATGTACGGGGTGCGTCTGGTGTACGAGGGGTCAGTCCCGCAAGTTCACGGGCCCGGGCGCGTGCCCAGGTCTCCGCATCGAGGACGTCCGCGACCGTCAGGGAAGTTCCCGCCGCGGGCGTGCCGTGTTCGGCGACGACCTCGGTGACGGTCTCCATGATCCCGTTGAACGGCAGTGAGCCCGCCAGGAAGGCCTCCACGCACTCCTCGTTGGCGGCATTGAACACCGCCGGGGCCGTACCCGCGAGCTCCCCCACGTGCCGGGCGAGCCCCACCGAGGGGAAGGCCTCGGTGTCGAGCGGGAAGAACTCCCAGGTGGAGGCCTTCGTCCAGTCGAAGGCGGGGGCCGCGTCGGGAATGCGTTCGGGCCAGCCGAGGCCGATCGCGATGGGGCCGCGCATGTCCGGCGGGGTGGCCTGGGCCAGGGTGGAGCCGTCGGTGAACTCGACCATGGAGTGCACGTACGACTGCGGGTGGACGACGACCTCGATGCGCTCGAAGGGGATGTCGTAGAGGAGGTGCGCCTCGATGACCTCCAGGCCCTTGTTGACGAGGGTCGCGCTGTTGACGGTGATCACCGGGCCCATGGCCCAGGTGGGGTGCGCGAGGGCGTCCTCGCGGGTGACGTCCGCGAGCTCCGCCTTCGTACGGCCGCGGAAGGGGCCGCCGGAGGCCGTGACGACCAGCTTGCGGACATCGGCGCGGGTGCCGGCGGCGAGCGCCTGGAACAGGGCCGCGTGCTCGGAGTCCACCGGGATGATCTGCCCGGGCTTGGCGAGCGCCTTGACCAGCGGGCCGCCGACGATCAGCGACTCCTTGTTGGCGAGCGCGAGGGTGCGGCCCGCTTCGAGGGCGGCGAGGGTGGGGGCGAGGCCGATGGAGCCGGTGATGCCGTTGAGGACGGTGTGGCAGGCGGAGGCGGCCACTTCGGTGGCGGCCTCCGGGCCGGCGAGGATCTCGGGGAGCGGGTCACTCCCGTACTGCGCATCGAGCGCCTCGCGCAGCGCGGGGACGGCCGACTCCTGGGCCACGGCGACCGTGCGCACCCGCAGGCGCCGGGCCTGCTCGGCGAGGAGGCCGGCCCGTCCGCCGTTCGCGGACAGGGCCGTGACCTTGAACCGGTCGGGGTTGCGCAGGACGAGGTCGACGGCCTGCGTGCCGATCGAGCCGGTGGAGCCGAGGATCGCGATCTCCCGTGCGCCTTCGACGGGGTCGAAGACGAGATGCGGATCGGCGAGAGGGGCTGGACTGTCGCTCATCCCCCCATTGTTGCCTCTTCGCCTGTGCTCCCAGGACCGGGTACCGCGATTTATCAGCGGATCGGGCGGTGGACGTTGTCCCGCTTGGCGGGGCCCGGGGTGGCGTCGGCGATCCAGGGGCCCTCGCCACTGGGGTCGACGATGCCCTGCTCCAGCCATTCGTACGTGCCGGCCATGACGCCCTTGACGAGCTTGCGGTCCACGTCGTCGGTGTTGGCCCACAGGCGGTTGAAGAGCTCGTCGACGCGCAGGCGGGCCTGGCGGCAGAAGACGTCGGCGAGGCGGTAGGCCTCGTGGCCGTGCTCGCCGGAGGTGCGGAGCAGTTCGGCGCGTACGCATGCGGCGCTCATCGCGAAGAGTTCGGCGCCGATGTCGACGATGCGGCCGAGGAAACCCTGTTTGGTCTCCATCCGGCCCTGCCAGCGGGACATGGCGTAGAAGGTGGAGCGGGCGAGTTTGCGCGAGGTGCGTTCGACGAAGCGGAGGTGGGCGGACAGGTCGGCGTGGCCGGCCGGGTGGAACTCCCCGTACGTGCGCGGGAGCTGGCCGGGGCCCGCGACGAGTTTCGGAAGCCAGCGGGCGTAGAAGCCGCCTGCCCTCGCGCCCGCCTTCGCCTTGTCGGAGAGGGATTTCTCCGGGTCGATGAGGTCGCCGGCGACCTTGAGATGCGCGTCGACGGCCTCGCGGGCGATGAGCAGGTGCATGATCTCCGTCGAGCCCTCGAAGATCCGGTTGATGCGCAGGTCGCGCAGCAGCTGCTCGGCCGGGACCGCCCGCTCCCCGCGGGCCGCGAGCGAGTCCGCGGTCTCGAAGCCGCGTCCGCCGCGGATCTGGACCAGTTCATCGGCCATCAGCCAGGCCATCTCGGAGCCGTAGAGCTTGGCGAGGGCGGCCTCGATGCGGATGTCGTTGCGGTCCTCGTCGGCCATCTGCGAGGAGAGGTCGAGGACGGCTTCGAGGGCGAAGGTGGTCGCGGCGATGAAGGAGATCTTCGAGCCGACAGCCTCGTGGTACGCGACGGGCTTGCCCCACTGTTCGCGCTCCGCCGACCACTCGCGCGCGATCTTCAGACACCACTTGCCCGCGCCGACGCACATCGCGGGCAGCGAGAGGCGGCCGGTGTTGAGGGTGGTGAGGGCGATCTTCAGGCCCGCGCCCTCGGATCCGATGCGGCTGCTCGCGGGGATCCTGACCCGGTGGAAGCGGGTGACGCCGTTCTCCAGGCCGCGCAGGCCCATGAAGGCGTTGCGGTGCTCGACGGTGACGCCTTCGGCCGCGGCCTCGACGATGAAGGCGGTGATGCCGCCCTTGTGGCCCTCGGACCTCGGCACCCGCGCCATGACGACGAGCAGGTCGGCGACCACGCCGTTGGTGGTCCACAGTTTCACGCCGTCGAGGACGTAGTCCTCGCCGTCGGGCGTGGCGGTGGTGGCGAGGCGGGCCGGGTCGGAGCCGACATCGGGTTCGGTGAGCAGGAAGGCGGAGATGTCGGTGCGGGCCAGGCGGGGCAGGAAGGTGTCCTTCTGCTCCTGGGTGCCGAAGATCTTGAGCGGCTGCGGGACGCCGATCGACTGGTGGGCGGAGAGCAGGGCGCCGATCGACGGGTTGGCGGAGCCGACGAGGGCAAGAGCCTTGTTGTAGTAGACCTGGGTGAGGCCGAGCCCGCCGTACTTCCTGTCGATCTTCATGCCGAGCGCACCGAGCTCCTTGAGCCCGGTGACCACCTCGTCGGGGATCCGGGCCTCGCGCTCGATCTGTGCGCCGTCGATCTTCGTCTCGCAGAATTCCCGCAGCTTCTCCAGGAACTCCTCGCCGCGCCGGACGTCCTCGTCCGCGGGGACCGGGTGCGGATGGACCAGGTCGAGGCGGAAGCGGCCGAGGAACAGTTCCTTGGCGAAGCTCGGCTTGCGCCAGTCCTGCTCCCGGGCCGCCTCGGCCACCTGCCGGGCCTCGCGCTCGCTCACGGACGGTTTCGGCTGTGCTGCGCTCATGTCTGCGCTCATCCAGGCTCACCTCGCCGCGAAGAGGGCTTCCGGGCCGGTTGGCCCGATCTTGCCCCGGTCGGTTACTGGCTGGTGCTACTGGATCGTTGGTACCCGATTCGTCCCTCGGCCACCAGTCCTCGTGCAGCGTTCGGCGGTGACGGTGCGGTGCGGGTGCGCGGGCAGGAACGCGCGTGGGTACGCAGGTGCGTACGCGCGTGGGCCGGGGAGCTCCGCTGCGGAAGCTCCCCGGCCCACCCGGTCTGCCCTGGCTACAGCTGCCCTGGCTACAGCTGGATGCCGGTGAAGACCATCACGCGCTCGTACGTGTAGTCCTCCATCGCGAACTTGACGCCCTCGCGCCCGACGCCGGACTGCTTGGCGCCGCCGTACGGCATCTGGTCGGCGCGGTACGAGGGGACGTCGCCGACGATCACGCCGCCGACCTCGAGGGCGCGGTGGGCGCGGAAGGCGGCCTGCACGTCGTGCGTGAACACGCCCGCCTGGAGGCCGTACTTCGAGTCGTTGACGGCGTCGAAGGCAGCCTGCTCGCCGCTGACCTTCTGCACGGTGAGGACCGGTCCGAAGACCTCCTCGCAGGAGATCGTCACGTCGGCGGGTACGTCGGTGAGGACCGTCGGCGCGTACGAGGCGCCCTCGCGGCGGCCGCCCGCCAGGAGCTTGGCGCCCGCCTTGACGGCCTCGTCGACCCAGGACTCGACGCGCTTGGCGGCGTCCTCGCTGACCAGCGGGCCGACATCGGTGGCGTCCTCGGTCGGGTCACCGGTGACCTGGGCCTCGACGGCCTTGACGATGCGGGGCAGCAGCCGGTCGTGGACCGATTCGTCGGCGATGACGCGCTGCACCGAGATGCAGGACTGGCCGCCCTGGTAGTTGGAGAAGGTCGCGATACGGCCCGCGGCCCAGTCGAGGTCTTCGTCGCTCGCGAAGTCCGGCAGGACGACGGCCGCGCCGTTGCCGCCGAGCTCCAGGGTGAGGTGCTTGCGCGGCACCGAGTCCATGATCGAGTAGCCGACCTTGTCGGAGCCCGTGAAGGAGATGACGGGCAGCCGCTCGTCCTGCACCAGCTGCGGCATGTGGTCGTTGGCGACCGGCAGCACCGACCAGGAGCCGGCCGGCAGGTCGGTCTCGGCAAGCAGTTCACCGATCAGGAGTCCGCTCAGCGGAGTGGCCGGGGCGGGCTTGAGGATGATCGGCGCGCCGACCGCGATGGCCGGGGCGATCTTGTGGGCGCACAGGTTCAGCGGGAAGTTGAAGGGCGCGATGCCGAGGACGACGCCCTTGGGGAAGCGGCGGGTCAGCGCGAGGCGGCCCTGGCCGCCGGCGTCGGTGTCGAGGCGCTGGGCCTCGCCGCCGTTGAAGCGGCGGGCCTCCTCGGCGGCGAAGCGGAACACCGAGACGGCGCGGCCGACCTCGCCGCGCGCCCACTTGATCGGCTTGCCGTTCTCCGCCGAGATCAGTCGCGCGATGTCCTCGGTGCGCTCCTTGAGGCGGCGGCTGACGTGGTCGAGTGCCTCGGCCCGTACGTGCGCGGGGGTGGCGGCGAACTCGTCCCGTACCGCGTACGCGGCGGCGACCGCCTCCTCGACCTGCGCGTCGCTCGGGACGCTCACGGTGCCGACCGTGCTGCCGTCCCAGGGGGAGGTGACGTCGAGGCTGGTCTCGCCGGTGGCCTGGCGGCCGGCGAGCCAGAAGGCATGGGTTTCGGTCATGGCCGGGCCCTTCCGCGGGTGAAGCTATGTGTGTGGGGTCGGTTCCACGGTAGGGGTGCGGAGGGTGGTTGGCGTTTGTCCGGGGTGGAGCAGTCGGGTGGTGGTTTTGGACTGGGTGGTGGACGCCGCCTCACCTGCAGTGGTGGACGCCGCCTCACCTGCGGCCGGACCGAGGGTCACTCCGAGGCCGCGGCCGTCGCCTTGAGCGCGAGCCAGAGCTCCATCCGCACGTCGGCGTCGTCCAGGGAGCGGCCGAGGATCTCCTCGACCCGCCGCATCCGGTAGCGGAGTGTGTGGCGGTGGACGCCGAGGTCCGCCGCCGCCGCGTCCCACTGGCCGTGGCGGGAGAGCCAGGCCCGCAGCGACTCGACCAGGTTTCCGCGGCCCGTCGCATCGTGCTCGTACAGCGCCCGCAGCAGTCCGTCGGCGAAGGCGCGTACCGCATCGTCGGCGAGCAGCGGGAGGACCGAGCCCGCCGCGAGGGAATCGTGCTCCACGAGGAAGCGGCCGCGGCGGCGCGCCACCGACAGCGCCTGTTCGGCCTGCTTGTACGCGGCCGCCGCGGCGACCGGCCCGGCGGGCGCGGAGAGTCCGGCGACCAGATCCTCCGGTTCGGCGGCCGGCTTGTCGTGTCCGGCGGCCCGGGTCGCCTCCAGCTGCCGTGCGTGCTCGACGCAGGCCGTGGCGGCCGCTCCCCCGTCGGCCATCAGGACGACGAGCCGGGCGCCCCCGTCGGGCACGGCGAGCACGGCCTCCCCGGCGTGCGCGGCGGCCGCCTCGACCACCTCGGTCAGTGCGACGACGGGGTCGGCCGCGGGGGTGGCGGGGTCCGCCCCATGCGTGGGGAGCCGGGATCCGGCGGAGGAGTCGTCGGGCGCTCGCTCGGCACCCGCCTCGGGTGCGCCGCCCGCTTCGGCAGGCGCGCGGTCGGCCTCGCCGCGCCGGGCCCCCTCCGCGCCTCCGCGGCCCGTGGCGGACACCGTCTCGGCGACCAACAGCCGGAACGGCGCGTCGAGGAGGCCGCCGTACAGGTCGCCGGCGACCGTGCGGGCGTGGGTGGGTTCGCCGGCGAGCAGCATGCGCAGGACGGCCGCGCCCAGGCGCTGTTCCGCAAAGTGCAGCGAGCGGGAGCGTTCGGTGGTGAGGGTGAGCAGCGCGATTGCCGAGTGCAGGGCGTAGCGTTCGGCGGTCCCGAGGCTGCCCGCCGTGCCCACGGCGAGCGCGGTGCGGGGGCGGCGTCCGGCACCGATGGAGTGCAGTTCCACGCGGTCGTCCGCGCCGGAGACGACGAGGCTCGCGGGCGCGGGCCGCGAGCGCAGCCGCTCCACGTCGGCGGTGAGTGCGGCGGCGCGGCGCGCGGCCCAGTCGGGTGCGGTGGCGAGGACGGCGCCGGAGGCGTCGTAGAGCGCGGCCCAGCCGTCGACCTGTGCGGCGAGTACGGCCAGGAGCCCTTCGGGGCCGCCGGCGAGGGCCTGCTTGGTCAGTTCGCGCTGTGCGGCGAAGCCGGCCGTCACGGACTTGTACTGGTCGGCGGCGATGGCCGCGGAGACGGCTTTGCTGATCGCCAGGAACGGTGTGCGCCGCGGGACCTCGAGGAGCGGGAGGCCTTCGTCGGCGGCGGCGGACACCAGGGCTTGGGGGATGTCCTCGTAGTGGACCCCGACGGCGAAGCCGAGCCCGCTCACTCCGGCGGCGGCGAGTCGTTTCACATAGCGCCGCATCGACTCCGGATCCTCGGCGTCCAGCTTGAGCGCCGTGATCAGGAGGAGCTCGCCGCCTTCCATGTACGGCACGGGGTCGGCGAGCTCGCTGGCGTGGACCCAGCGCACCGGGGTGTCCAGGCGGTCCGCACCGGCGCGCACGCGGAGCTTGAGCGCGGAGTGGTGGACGAGCGAGGCGAGCGTGGGCGGCATGGCGAGAGCATTCGTTCGGTGTTGGACGCTCCGTATGAACGGCCGGGGAGGATTCTGCCTCAGTGTAAGGAAGCAGCGGGGCAAGCGTGGTGATCCGGCGGGGGTGCTGTGGCTGCTCCTTCGGTGCTACGCCCGTGCTCCGTCGGCCCCTGCGCTGACATCGTTGCCCTCCCCGCCCTCCGCCCGGCCTCCGGCCTCTCCTCCCCCGTCCGTCTCCTCGGCCGACCGCGCGCCGAGCAGGTGCTGCGCTCGTAGGGCCGTCTCCAGGGCGAAGCGGTGGTCCGGGTCGGTGAGCTGCTCGCCGAAGTAGGAGTCGAGGTTGCGCAGCCGGTAGCGGACCGTCTGGGCGTGGACGCCGAGCGCCTCGCCGACCTGTTCGGCGGGAGCGCGGGTGGTGATGTGGACGCGCAGGGTCTCGACGAGGCGCTCGCGGCGATGGCCGGACACACTGTCGAGCGGCGCGAGTTCGGCCGCCGCGATATGCGCGGTGAGTTGCGGATCGGAGAGCAGCCACAGGGTGGTGAGGTGGTCCGCGCAGTCGATGAGCGGGCGCTCGGGGATGATCCCCTCGTCCACGAGCCGGAGTGCGTGCCGGGCCCAGCGGATGGAATCGCTCCCATGAGCCGTGGGCACGGTGAGGCCGATCACCGCAGGTGTATCGGCCAGTGCCTCCTGCAGCATCCGGCGGCGGGCCGGGGTGAACGGGCCGGGGACGAGGATGTGCGGCTGCGGTATCCCCAGATCTGCGAGGCAGTCGGCGGCGAGGGCACGGCGGGTGGTGTCGGGGGCCGGTGCGCGGACCGCCACGAGGGTCACCTCGTCGGGCATGTCCCAAGCGGTCTGTTCGCACAGTTCACGGATGCCGGCCTCCGGCAGCGGCGGGCCGACGAGGAGCATGTGCAGGAGCTGTCTTCGCAGCGCCGAACTCTCCGCGCCCGCGCCCGCGCTGACCTCGTCATGCCCTTCCCTGGACAGCGACTCCAGCTCGCCCACGTAGGCGAAGAGGGCGTCGGCGAAGCTCAGGAGCACGTTCGGGGAGAGCTTGTAGCGGCGTCCGACCGCTTTGGCGCGGCGCAGCGCGACGCGGGCGCCGAGTTTGTACGCGCCCTGGAGCGAGGCGAGCCCCCGCCCTTCGTAGGCCTCGATGCGGCCGAACTTGCGGAGCAGCTCGTCGCGTTGGGCCGTCGCGCAGGCAGGATCGGCCACCCGGTCGACGAAGGCCTGGAGGCTGGCCTCGACGCCGCGCCGGATCATGTCGCCGTCCGGGCCGCTCAGCAGGGTGTTGTACTCGGGATAGGTGCGGGTCACCTCACTGCGGATCTCCTTGATCAGCCCGGGCAGTTCGGGCCGCATGATCGCGGCGAACTCCCTGGGCAGCGGTCCGTCCGGGTCAAAGGACGGTGGTGCGGCTGGCTGCATGCGAGTTCCTGTCCCTGGACCTTGGGCGCCCGGTGGGGGGAAGCATGCGGAGCCCTCGGGTTCAGGCGTCCCGCGTGCCGTCAGGTGCTAACCGTTGAGGAGTCATGACGGTAGGGGAAAGCGGTTGCGCTGTACACCGTTGGGTGTCGATTGGCCGAAAGGACACGGGAGTTGGATCCCGTGACGGCTGAGGGCAGCGTACCGACGCGGCGGGGCGCCCTGAAGGAGCTCTGCGACACCGGCCTCGAACGCCCGTGTTCCTGTCACCGGGCAGACAAATCCCCGGGCCAGGCCCTGGGGGCGGGTGACAATTCCTGGAGGCGGGTGACGAACGGGCGGGCCCGGGAACGGGCGGGCCCGGAAACGGGCGGGCCCGGAAACAGGCGGGCCCGGGAACAGGCGGGCCCGGCACGGAGGAGCCGGCACGAAGAAGCCGGCCGTCCCGTAACAGGGGGGGGGTGGTTACGGGACGGCCGGCTGGACCGGGGTGCCGCGCGCCCCGGGGGGTGTGGGGCGGGCGGCGTCCGATCAGGGAGGTTCGCCAAAGCCTGGGACTCCGGCGGGGTGCGTGAGGGCACCTCCGGGGCGGAGCTGGGGAGGCTCCGCTCCGATCCCGCCCGCAGTCCCCTGGGGCGGGAGTTCCCTCATCAGGAATGAACCTACGCCCGGGGATGCCGTCACGACAGCCGGATCGGCATCCCGCCATCGTGCCCGCACACGGTCTTCACAGGCTCCGACAGTCACCGCAGGTCGGCCACCCGCGTCCGGAAACATCCACACAACTCGGGATGCATCCGGAGCGGGCGGTATGCCGGACCGGAGCGGGCCGGCGAACCCGCTCTCAGATGCGGGCGAAGGACTGCTCCAGGATGTCCAGGCCCTCGTTCAGCAGGTCCTCGCCGATGACCAGCGGCGGCAGGAAGCGCAGCACGTTGCCGTAGGTGCCGCAGGTGAGGACGAGCAGGCCCTCCGCGTGGCAGGCCTTGGCGAGGGCCGCGGTGACCTCCGGGTTCGGCGTCTTCGACTCCGGGTCCTTGACCAGCTCGATGGCGATCATGGCGCCGCGGCCGCGGATGTCGCCGATGATCTCGTACTTCTCCTGCATCGCCGCGAGGCGGGACTTCATGGTCTGCTCGATCTTCTTCGCCTTGGCGTTGAGGTCGAGCTCCTTCATGGTCTCGATCGCGCCGAGCGCACCGGCGCAGGCGACCGGGTTGCCGCCGTAGGTGCCGCCGAGGCCGCCCGCGTGCGGGGCGTCCATGATCTCGGCGCGGCCGGTCACGGCGGCGAGCGGCAGGCCGCCCGCGATGCCCTTGGCGGTGGTGATCAGGTCGGGCACGACACCCTCGTCCTCGCAAGCGAACCACTCGCCCGTACGGCAGAAGCCGGACTGGATCTCGTCGGCGACGAAGACGATCCCGTTGTCCTTGGCGAACTGCGCGATGGCCGGCAGGAAGCCCTTGGCGGGCTCGATGAAGCCGCCCTCGCCGAGCACCGGCTCGATGATGATCGCGGCCACGTTCTCGGCCCCGACCTGCTTGCTGATCATGTCGATGGCCTGGGCGGAGGCCTCGGCACCGGCGTTCTCGGCGCCGGTCGGCCAGCGGTAGCCGTAGGCGACCGGGACACGGTAGATCTCGGGGGCGAACGGGCCGAAGCCGTTCTTGTACGGCATGTTCTTGGCGGTCAGCGCCATCGTGAGGTTGGTACGGCCGTGGTAGCCGTGGTCGAAGACGACGACGGCCTGGCGCTTGGTGTGGGCGCGGGCGATCTTCACCGCGTTCTCGACGGCCTCGGCGCCGGAGTTGAACAGCGCGGTCTTCTTGGCGTGGTCGCCGGGGGTCAGCTCGGCCAGCGCCTCGGCGACGGCCACGTAGCCCTCGTACGGCGTGACCATGAAGCAGGTGTGGGTGAAGTCCTGCAGCTGGGCGCTCGCCTTGCGGACGACGGCCTCGGCGGAGGCGCCGACGCTGGTCACGGCGATGCCCGAGCCGAAGTCGATGAGGCGGTTGCCGTCGACGTCCTCGATGATGCCGCCGCCCGCGCGCGCCGTGAACACGGGCAGCACGGAGCCCACGCCGCCCGCGACGGCTGCGGTGCGCCGGGCCTGCAGCTCCTGCGACTTCGGACCGGGAATGGCGGTGACGACGCGGCGCTCCTGCGGGATCGCGCTCATGAGGGGCTCCTTGGGACGATGTGGGGGTTTCCGGGTGGATTCCGGGGTGGATGTTCTGCTCTCCTCTGCAGGCTAGGGGCGGGGAGCGGGTGTGGGCATGCTCCGTGCTGGAGAAGTGGGCGGGTGTCGTTTGTCCGCGGCGGAGTGGGCCGCCGAGTGGGGGATACGGAAGCGGGCCGCCGCCGGGGGGTATCGGGGGCGGAGCCCCCCTCGCAGCGGTGCGGAAGGGCGCGTACGGCGGTCTCGCTCTCCTCCCGGGACCCCCGCACCCGGACCGTGCGTGCATCCGGTCGGACGCCGCAGACGCCGAAAAGGCTGGCGCGGAGCCGTGAACTCCCCTTGGGGGCCGACTAAATTGGGGCACTGCACACGACCGACGGACCGCCAGGTCAGGGGGCAGGGGCCATGCACACCGAGGGACCTCAGGAGCCGCGCGCGACGCGCAAGGCACCCCTGCCGCCACCGCGTCCCACGCATTCCCCCGGCGCCGCGCCGCCCGGCACTCCCCAGGCGGCCCAAACGCGTGCGGCGGAGTTCCTGGCGTGGCTGCGCGCGCCACGGCCCGCCACGCTGCCAGGCGTCTGGCGGCTGGGCCACCGCCCGCGCCCGCCTCAGGAGCCGGACCGGATCCCGGGCCGCCAGTTGCTGAGCGGTGCGCTCATCGCCTTCCTGTGCGGCTGGCTCGTCTGGTCGCTGCTCTGGAACGGCTATCTGGGCGGCTGGTGGGTCATCCCGCTGGAGCTCGTGACACCCGATTCCTGGCGCTCGGGCGACGACAGGTTCACGGTCACCGTCGTCTGGTACGCGTACTACACCCTCATCGCCGTGGGCATCATGACGGCCGTGGGCCGCCTGGGCCGCTGGTCCGAGGTCTGGCGCCGCTACGGCGCACCCCGCTTCAAGCGCCCCGAACCCCTCCGCCCCCACGCCGCCCCGCCCCAGGAGGACCCGGCCGACTGGCCCCACCTCCGCGCGGCCGGCGCCGGCCAGGCCGCCGACAAGCTGGCGGAGGAGGCCGGCGCGGGCCGGATGCTGGACGTGGACCTCGCGCGGATCGAGCGTGCCTGGCAGTCCGTACGCTCCGGCCGCCACCGGCTCGACACCTTCACCCGCGCGGTGCTCGGCGAAGGCGCCGCCGCCTGCCTGCACCCCTCCGGCGCCCGCGACCTCCCGGCCCGCACGGCCCGCCACGACCTGCGCACCGGCCAGGTCCGCCTCGGCCGGGCGGCCGACGACGAGCGCAACCCGTACGCCTACCGCGGCACCGGACTCGCCCTCGGCCCCGAACTGCTCGGGACCGGCCTCCTCACGGTCGGGCCCTCCGGATCCGGCAAGACGGGCAGCGTGATCCGGCCGCTCGCCGAGGCCCTGTGCCTGCAGGCGCTCGCGGGCCGCGCCGCCGTCATCGTGGTGGGCGCGGCCGCCGCCGGGCTCGGTCCGGCGGAGAACTACGACGTGGTGATCCGGATCGGCCACCCCGACTCCGAGTACGACTTCGACCTCTACGGAGGTACGCAGGACCCGGACGAGGCCGCCGCCGTACTCGCCGAGGCCCTCGTCGGCGACCTCGCCGAGCAGCAGCCGGGCGGCGACAGCCGCCGCTCGGCCACGGTCCTGGCCCAGCTCCTCGGCCCCTTCCGCGCGGTCCACGGCCGCTTTCCCGCCGTACCGGAGCTGCGGGAACTCCTCGACGGCGCGCCCGGCCCGCTGGACGCCCTGCGCAAGGCCCTCGACGAGGCCGGTGACGAGCCGATGCTGCGTGAACTCGACGCCCGCGAGCGGCAGTCGCACGCCCCCGGTGATCCCGGCACCCTGCTCGCCGACCGGGTCGCCCTCCTCGACCGGCCCGCGTTCGCCGGCTTCTTCGCCACGAAGGACCGGATCCGCCCCTTCTCGCTGCGGGCCCTCGACCATCCGGTACGGGTACGGATCGACCTGCCCGAACGCGGCCACGCGGACGCCTCCCGGATCCTGGCCCGCCTGGTCCTCGCCCAGTTCACCGCGAGCGCCGCACACCGCGAGGACCGCTCGCTCTTCGCCTGTCTGATCCTCGACGACGCGGCCCGGACCATCACCCCCGAGTCGGTCCGCGGCATCCAGCGGCTCCGCTCGGCGCACGCGGGCACGGTCCTCACCCTCCGTACGCTCGACGAGGTCGCCGCACCCCTGCGCACCGCACTGCTCGGCGCGGTCGGCTGCCGGATGGCGCTCTCCGGGGTGACGCCCTGGGACGGGCAGCAGTTCGCGGAGGTCTGGGGCAAGGAGTGGATCGAGGCGCGGGACGTGACGGATCGGCAGATCGTGGCGGACGAGCCGCTGACGAAGGTCTCGCATTTCGTGCGGAAGGTCATCACCGGCAAGGCGCCCACCGCGCAGTCGGTCACGGTCCGCCAGGTGGAGCGGGAGCGCTGGTCGGCCTCGGAGCTCGCCCACGCCGTGCCGCCCGGGCATGCGGTGCTCTCGCTGACGACCGTACGCGGGGAGCTTGCGCCGCCGTTGCTGGTGGATCTCAGGGGCTGAGAGGCAAGCGGGCAGCGCGGATGCGGAGGGGTTGAGGCGCGGGGAACGGCGGACGTGGAGGGCCTGGCGCGCAGGGGGAAGTGGAGGGCCTGGGCTCGGACAGACATGGAGGGCTTGACGCTCAGGGGGACGTGGAGTCGGAGGGGCTGGGGCTCGTCGACGGGGCAGGGGGCTCGGTGACGTCGTCGGTCGGGTCGGGGTCGGTGGTGGCCGTGGCGGTGGGCTCCGGGTCGGTCGTGGCCGGATCGGACGGGTCGGGTTCCGGGCTGCCCGAATCGGTCGGGGTGGGGTCCGGGTCGGTCGGTTCCGGGTCCGTCGGGTCCGGGTCCGTCGGGTCCGGGTCCGTCGGGTCCGGGTCGGGGCTGCCGGAATCAGTGGGGTCCGGGGCGGGGCTTGCGGAGTCCGTCGGATCCGGCTCCGTGGGCCCCGGGTCCGTCGGGTCCGGGTCGGTCGGGGCCGGGTCGGTCGGTGGTGTCTCGCCGTCCGTAGGACCCGGGCTCGGATCCGGGCTGCCCGTCGGGTCCCCGGACTCGGACGGACCGGGCCGCTCCGGCGGCTTGGTGGGATCGGGCCCGATGATGATGCCGCCGTCCCCCTTGTCCCCGCCGACCGGCTTCGTCGCCTGCGTCTTCGAACCGGCGCCGGGACTGACGGGTACGACGCCGGTGCCGTCGGGCACGGTGTGCACGCCGCCGCGGTAGAACTCCAGCCAGTGCAGGACGAGCCGGACGTAGTCCCGCGAGTAGTTGTAGCTCAGGATGGCGCTGTTCAGGTCGCGCGCCTTACCGAGATCACGGTCGCCGGCGCACAGGTATCGGCCCGCGGCAAGGGCCGCGTCGAAGATGTTGTTGGGATCGGCGCGGCCGTCGCCGTTGCCGTCCGCTCCCCAGCGGTGCCAGGTGCCGGGCAGGAACTGCATCGGCCCGACGGCCCGGTCGTAGGCGGTGTCGCCGTCCCACTCGCCGTCGTCCGTGTCGTGGATCAGCGCGAACCCGTCGCCGTTGAGCGGCGGTCCGGTGATCCGGCTCAGGGTGGTGCCCCGGGCGTCCACCGCACCGCCGCGGGCCTGCCCCGACTCCACCTTGCCGATCGCGGCGAGCAGCTGCCAGGGCAGTCGGCAGCCCGGGTCCGTACGGCCCACCGACTTCTCGGCGCGCCGGTAGGCGGCGAGGACGGTGGCCGGGATGCCGGATTCACCGCGGGCCTTCGGGGCAGGTGGGGGCGGGGTGGGCGCGCCCGGCGGGTCCGGGATCTCCGAGGCCTCAAGGGGCGGCAGTTCGGTGTGGTACGCGTCGTCGCCCTGCGATGCCACACGCGGGAGCGGCTCGTCGAGGATGGCGAACGGATCGCCCCGCTCGGCCGCGTCCTCGCCCGCGCCGCGGATGAGGAGCGTGGCCTGCGAACCGGTGAGCAGGGCGGTGGCGGCGACGGCCACGGCGGTGCCACGCAGTCTCCGGCTCTGCCGGATCGCGCGGAGCGGGTGGCGGCCTCGGAAACGCGGGGTACGCAAGGGAGTTGCCCTTTCGGTCGTCGCGTGCGGGTCCAAGCGGGTCCGGCGGGGGCGGGTGGCCGAGCGGGAAGGATGCGGGAAGGACGGGCCGGTCTGGGTCCGTGTCGCCGGGGGGGCCTCGGCAGGGTGCTCAGTCGCTGAACGTGTCGATGCCGGTGACCTTCCAGCTCCCGTCCCGCTCCACGAGGTCGACGGCGAGCATGGCGCCCGCGTAACTGCCCGCCGTATCGGCGCCCGCGGCGGTGCCCGTGCTGCTCTGGTCGGCGAAGACGAGGACGCGGGCGCGGTCCCCGTCGATCCGCTGCACCGCACTCTCGGTGACAGTCGTGGTGACCACGGTCTTCTGCTTCTCGGCCTGCGCGAGCACCGGCGCGAGCAGCTCGCGGTGCTGCTCGACGGCCTTGCCGGTGAGCAGCTTCCCGGCGGCTTGCCGCGAGCTCTGCGGATCGGCCTGGTCGTACGAGAAGAGGGCGTTCACCGCCTTCTCCGCCTGGCCCTTGACCTCGCTGGTCCTGGCCGGGTCGAGCAGCGCGGTGTTCTGCAGCGCGGCGGCATCCCGCAGGCTCTGCGCCTGGCTGAACGCCCAGCCGGCGAAGGCGCCGAGGAGCAGCGTGAGCAGGCAGAGGACGGCGAGCGGCGGCGGGACACGGCGGGCGGCCACGGGGCGCGGCCCGCGCAGGCGGGAGATACGGACGGGGGTACGCCTCCCCGTCGCCTCCGCCGGGTCGCTCTTGCCCTTGGCCTTGCCCTTGGCCTTGCCGTTGCCCGCGCGCTTGGGCGCGGACGGCGGTTCGGGCTTCTGTGGACGTTCGCGCACCGGCGTGCGGACCGGCGCGCTCCCTGCGGCCAGGTCCCGGCGCTCCTCCGGTGCCGCCTCCGCCGTCCGCACGGCGGCGAGGCGGCGCTGTCGGTTGAGGTGGTGGCGGGTGGTGTGGCGTGTCGTGGACATGGGTTCCGCTCCGTCGGTTCGGGGTGTCGGCCGGTGGGCACGGCGCGCGGCGGCGGGTGGGGCGCGGCGTGGATCAGCCGGCCGGTGCGGTGCCGCCGACCTGGGCCTGGCCGAGACCGCTGAGCTTCCATCGGCCGCCGGTGCGGGTGAGTTCGCCGAGCATGCGGCTGTCCGTCTCCTTGGACTTGCCGTCCGCCGCGGTGACGGTGACGCGCAGGGCGACGAGGACGCGGGCCTTGCCCGCGCGCTCGTCGAGTTCGGTGAGCGCGCCGTCGAGCACCTTGGCGGTGCTGACGGTCTTCGCCTCGCGCACCCGCTTCTCGAAGGCCTCGCGCCCTTCGGTGAGTTGCTCGTGCAGCTTGCCCGTCGTGGACGACTCCCACAGGTCGAGGCCGTCGGCCATGTCCTCGTGGTCGAGGGTGTTGAGGTTCTGCACCGCCTGCTCTCCCGCCCGCAGCGCGTCGTCGCGCGCGGTGGCGTACGCGGCCCTGTCGTCGTGCGCGGCGCTGTACCAGGACCACCCCGCCCAGGTGGCGAAGCCGCCCGCGAAAAGGGTCAGCGCGAGCGCCGCGAGCAGCAGCGGCCGGCTCATACGGTCCATCCGGTGTCCTTTCAACGGGCTTTGATGTCGACTCACCGGGCTTCGGTGTCGTCTCAACGGGCCTTGATGTCGACGATCCGCCAGACGTCGTCCCGCAGTTCGGCGGTGACGGACAGCTGGGCGGCGGAGGTCGTGGGCTTCTCGTCCTCGCGCGTCGCGGTCTGGTCGAGGAAGACGAGCAGGTGCGCGCGGTCGCCGCGCAGGCTGACCGTGCCGACGCGCACGGTCTGCGTGGACAGGGTCACCTTCTGGTCCCGTACATCGGCCCTGACCCGCGCGAAGAGCTGCGCGTACTGGCTCGCGGCCCGCCCGTCGAGCGAGGCGCGGGCGGCCTGTTCGGTGGCCTCCGTGCCGTCGGGCGTATACGAGAACACCTTGGCGAGCGCGCTGCTCACATCCCCGTTGACCCGGGCGGTGGCGGCGGCGTCGGTGAGCGCCTGGTTCCGTGCGGCCTCGGTGGTGCGCAGGGCGTGGGCCTGCTGGAATCCGAGCCCGCCGCCGAGCACGAGCACCCCGGCGAGGGCACCGATGGCGAGCCGCCGCCACCGCTTGCCGCCCCGCTCACCGTCAGGTCGGTCCGGGTCATCGGATGCGGCCGCGTCACCGCTGTCCTCGGCGGCGCTCCCCCGCTTCCCGGCCTCTGCCTCCGTCCCCTCGACATCGGCGTCCGGGGCCTCGATGTCCGCCCCCTCCACCTCGACGTCGGCGTCCGGCGCCTCGACGTCCGCCCCCTCCACCTCGACGTCCGTCACCTCGACGGCACCCTTCCCGCCGCCCCCGTCCCGCACGCTCGTACGGCTCACTGCGCCGCCACCTCCCCCACCGGCACGGCTTTGAGTGCCCGTACCTTCCATGTGCCGTCCTCCGCCCGGTCCAGCGTCGCCTCCAGGCGTTTGCGGGCCGTGGTGGGGGACGTTGCGCCCTTCGCCATGGTGTCCACGCGCAGGGTCGCGATGAGGCGGGCCGTGCCGGCGTGGTCGTCGAGGGCCGTGAGCGCCGCGTCGGTGACGGAGGCCTTCGCGGAGGCGCCTGCGGCGGGCTTCAGGCCGGAGAGCTCCTTGCGGAGCGGTCCGGCCGTCACCGTCTTCCAGGTGCTGATGCCGTCCTCGGCCCGTTCCTTCGAGGAGGCGTCGAGCGTGGACAGCGCGGCCACGGCCGCCTTCCCGTCCGCGAGCGCCGCGTCCCGCGCCCGCGCGTAGGCGAGGTCGTCGTCCGTACGGGCCTGGACGTAGGACCACGAGCCCGCCCCGAAGACGGCGAGTGCGGCGGCGAGTCCCGCTCCCGCGAGCAGCCGGCTCATGCGCCGTCCCCCTTCCCGGTCAGACCGAGCAGCGAAGCCATGTCTCCGGAGGAGCCCGCCGCACCGCTCTCCCCCAGCGAGGGCAGGTCGAGCGCGCCGGGCCGCGCCGGATCGGGTACGTCGCCGCTGCCGGGCGCGTGCGCCGAGCCGCGTACGTTGACGCCCTCGGACGCGGGCGACGTACAGCGCGCCCCGGTGTTGAGCGTGGGCGCCGGGGAGGTGTCCGTACCGAGCCGGTAGCGCGTGTCGCCGTAGCCCTCCGTGCAGGGCAGGGGCTTGAAGAAGGTGACGCTCATACCGAAGTTGACCTTCTTTCCGTCCACCGCGGTGGCTCCGGCCGCGACGGCCCGCGGCAGCTGGACGAGCAGCTCCTCGGTGCCGCGCTGCCGCGTGACGGCGATCTCGGAGGTGGTGAGGAGGTTGGCGAGCAGCACGCTCAGATCGGGGTCCATATCCCGCAGCAGCCCGCTGACCTGGGTGGCCGCCTCGGGTGCCGCCATCACGAGCTCGCGCAGATCGGCATCGGAGCCCTTGAGCGTGACGGCGAGGTCCGAGGCACCGTCGGCGAAGCCGCGGATCGCCTCGCCCTCCTCGGCCTGGGTGCGCAGCACCACCGCGCCGTCCTCCATGAGCTTGATGGACGTGGGCAGCGCGCGGTCGGCGGCCTGCACGAAGTCGGTGCCGTTGTCCAGGAGGACCTGGAGGTCCTCGCCGCGGCCCTCGAAGGCCTTGCCGAACTCGTCGACGACGGTGCGCAGATCGTCGAGCGGGATGGAGGTGGTGAGGTCGTCGACGCTCTGCAGGACCTCGGTCACGGGCTTCGGCACGGAGGTCCGGCTCGCGTCGATCCGCGAGCCGTCCGCCAGGTAGGGCCCGTCGCCGCTGCGCGGCCGCAGGTCGATGTACTGCTCGCCGACCGCGGAGAGGCCGGCGACCACGGCCTGTACGTCGTCGGGGATCTCGGGCGCGGACTTCCTGATCCGCAGCTCGGCCTCCACCCCGTCCGAGGTGAGCCCGATCGGCCCGACCCGCCCCACGGAGACGCCGCGGTAGGTGACGTCGGAGTGCGTGAACAGTCCGCCCGTACGCGGCAGCTGGACCTTCACCGTGTAGTAGTCGGCGGCCCCGACGTACCGGCCGAGATCCGCGTACCGGATGCCGAGGAAGGCGAGGACGACGACGGCGATGACGAGGAAGGCGATGTTCTTGAGCCGGGTGGCGAGGGTGATCACTGGCCCGCACCCCCCGTGGCCGGCAGCGGCAGCGGCGAACTGTCCGCACCGGACTTCGGGACCGACTGCGCCTTCGCCCCGGCACCCGCATCCGCCCCCGATTCCGCCTCCGGGTCCGGGTCCGGGTCCGGCGTCGAGGGCACCAGCGGCGGAATCAGTTCCGTCCCCTCCGCCGCCGTGAGGTCCAGGTAGACGTTGAGATAGTCACCCTTGATGCCGCGCATCACCTCGTCCGTGAACGGATAGGTCAGCAGCACCTCCAGCGAGTTCGGCAGATCCTGCCCCGCGTCGGCGAGCGCCTTCAGCGTGGGTGCGATGGCCTGGAGGTCGGCCACCATGTCGGCCTTGCTGCGGTCGACGGTCTCGATCGCGACCGAGCTGAGCCGGTCGAGCGAGCGCAGCATCGTCATCAGCGAACCCCGCTGCTGTTCCAGGGTCTTCAGGCCCGGCGACAGGTCGGTGAGCACGGTGGCCACGTCCTCCTTGCGGTGCGAGAGCGTCGCGGAGAGCCGGTTGACGCCGTCGAGCGCGGCGGTGATGTCGCCGCGGTTGGTGTCGAGGTTCGTCACCAGGGTGTTGACGCGGCGCAGGGTCGAGCGGACCGTGTCCTCGCGTCCGCCGAGCGCCTTGTTGAGTTCCTGGCTGATGGTCTTCAGCTGGTTGACCCCACCGCCGTTGAGCAACAGGGACAGAGCTCCGAAGACTTCCTCGACCTCGGTGTTGCGTCCGGTGCGGGAGACCGGGATGACGTCCCCGGACCGCAGGGTGCCGGTGGCGTTCTCCTCGGGTGCCACGAGCTGGACGTACTTCTCGCCGAGCAGGCTCGACTGTTCGACGTGCGCGCGGGTGTTGGCGGGCAGCTTCACATCGCCGTTGACGCGCATGGTGACGCGGGCGCTCCAACTGTCCGTGCCGCTGAGGCTGATGTCGGTGACGCGTCCGACGGCGACGTCGTTGACCTTGACCGAGGACTGCGGGACGAGGCTGAGCACGTCCTTCATCTCCGCGGTGACGGTGTACGGATGGTCGCCGAGGTCCGCGCCGCCGGGCAGCGGCAGGTCCTCGATTCCTCCGAAGGAGGGCGTGGGCAGGATCACGGCACCGTAGGTGAGGGCGAAGGCGACGGTGACGGACAGGGCCGCGCCGATCCAAAGCGGGCGCCTCGTGCGCGGTAGCAGCTTCACAGCCCCCCACCTCCCACGGCGGGCAGCGGAAGCAGCGGCCCGCCCATGCTGATCTCGTTCAGATTCGCGCGGCCGTCCAGAGTGCGGGTCTTCGGGTTGTACGTGTTGATCATGTTCCCGGCCGCGAGCGGCACCACGTCCATCGCCTCGGCGAGGGAGGCCCGCTGGTCGACCAGGGCCTGGGTGATCGGCACGAGCTTGCGCACGTTCTCCTTGAGCTCGCCCCGGTTGTCCTTGATGAACTTCTTCACCTTCGCCAGCGCGCCGCCGAGCTCCTTGAGCGCGCCGGCCAGGGCGTCCCGGTTGTCGGCGAAGTAGCCGGTGACCTCGTCGAGGTCCTCCTGTGCGCTGCGCACCGAACCGTCCTTGTTCCTGAGCATCGTGGTGAACGACTGGAGCTGGGCGAGCGTGGTGAACAGGTCGTCGCTGCGGCCGTCCAGGGTCTTGGCAGCCTTGCCGAACTGCTCGATGGACTCCCCCATCGCGGTGCCGTTGCCTTCGAGGTTCTTCGCTCCGGTGTCGAGCAGGTCCGAGAGCGCGCCTTCGGCGTTCGCGCCGCCGGGGCCGAGTGCCTCGCTCAGTTCGGTGATGGAGTCGTAGAGCTGGTCGATCTCGACGGGGGTCCGGTTGCGCGAGGCGGGCAGTTCGGCGCCGTCCGCGAGCTGCGGGCCGCTCTCGTACGCGGGTGTCAGCTGTACGTAGCGGTCGGCGACGACGCTGGGCGCCACGGCGACGGCCCGCGCGTCCTTCGGCACCCGCACGCCCTCGTCGAGGACGAGGCTGACCTCGACCTGTTCTCCCTGTGGCTCCACGGCGGCCACCTCGCCGACGCGGACGCCGAGGATGCGCAGGTCTGATCCCTCGTAGATGCCGACGGCCCGCTCGAAGTAGGCGGTGATGCGCAGGCCTTCGGAGGTCAGGGCGCGCACCGAGACGATGCCGCCCGCGATGAGCAGGGCGAGCACGAGCGCCACGGACACGAGCCTGCTGCGCGAGCCCCGCAGGCCTTCGACCGAGTCCCGCATGGCGGTCCACACGGCGGGCATCACGCGCCACCCCCCTTCACGTCGTACTTCCCGTTCCTGGGCGGCATGCAGGAACTGGCCGGCAGCGAGGTCTCGGGCAGGTAGTCCCGTGGCACGATCCCGCACAGGTAGCTGTCGAACCAGCGGCCGCTGCCGAGGGTGTTGCCGATCAGCCGGTAGTAGGGCCCGACGAGCGAGAGGGTCTTGTCGAGCTTCTCCTTGTTCTTCTCCAGCACGGAGGTGACCCGGCCGAGCGCCTTCAGCGTGGGTCCGAGTTCCTTCTCGTTGTCGTCGACGAGCCCGCCGAGCTCGCGGCCGAGCGCCTGGCTGCCGGTGAGCAGCGCCTTGATCGCGGTGCGGCGCTGCTTCAGCTCCCTGAGCAGCGAACCGCCGTCGTCGATGAGCGTCTCGAAGCTGGACTTCTTGTTCTTGAGCGTCTTCGTCAGCTGTTTGCTGCCATCGAGCAGTGCGGCGAGCTGGGTGTCGCGCGAGGAGACCGTCTTCGACAGCGCGGAGAGCCCGTCCACGGCGGCCTTCACGTCGGGCGGCGAGTCCTCGAAGGTCTCGGAGATCGTCCGGAAGCTCCGGGCGAGCTGCGCGGTGTCGATCTCGTCGATGGTGCCGCTCAGGTCCTGGAAGGCCTGGGTCACGTCGTACGGCGATGTGGTGCGGCTGAGCGGGATCCGCGAGCCAGGGTCCTGCTCGGCGTCACCGAGCGGGTCGAGGGCCACGTACTTCTCGCCGAGCAGCGTCTTGACGGCGATCGAGGCGGTGGTGCGGTCGCCGATCCAGATGCCGTCCTCCTCGATCCGGAAGCCCACCTTGACCTTGGCCCCGTCGAGGCCGACCGAGGTGACCTCGCCGACCTTGACGCCGGCGATCCGTACCTCGTCGCCGTCGCCGAGGCCGGCGGCCTCGCTGAAGTCGGCCGTGTAGTCGGTGCCGCCGCCGATGAAGGGCAGACTGCTCGCGTTGAACGCGGCGAGGAGCAGCAGCGCCAGGGCGAGGAGTCCGGCGAGGGCGATTCCGACGGGGTTGCGTTCCTGGACCGGCTTGAACCGGGGCCTTCGCGGGCCGCGCGGGCGTCCGCCGGGTGAGCTGCGGTGCGGGCGTCCGCCGGGTGAGCTGCGGTGCGGGCCTGGCGCTTTCACTGGCACCTCGCTTCTTCGACGACGATGCCGGTGGGCGGCTTCGACCCGTCGGACATGGTGACGCCGTCGACCTCGGCCCGGCACAGATAGAGGTTGAGCCAGGAGCCGTAGGACGAGAGGCGGGACAGGGCGGTCAGCTTGGCGGGGGTCCTGTCGAGGAAGTTCTCGATCTGCGGGATGCCCTCGCCGAGCGAGTCGGACAGCCGGCCGAGCTGCTTGATGTCGTCCTTGAGCGGCTTTCGGGCATCCTGGAAGAAGCCGGCGGTGACGGTGGTGAGTTCGCCCATCGCCTCGACGGCCTTGCCGAGCGGCTCGCGGTCCTCGGCGAAGCCGGAGACCAGCCGGGTGAGGGTGGTGACGAGGTCGTCGAACTTGTCCTCTCGGCTGTTGATCGTGGTCAGCACCTCGTTGAGGTTGCCGATGACCTCGCCGATGACCTTGTCCTTGGCGGCCACGGTCGAGGTGAGCGAACCCACGTGCTTGATCAGGCTGTTGACGGTGCCGCCCTCGCCCTGGAGCACCCGGACGATGGACCCGGCGAGTTCGTTGACGTCACCGGGGGAGAGCCCTTCGAACAGCGGCTTGAACCCGTTGAAGAGCAGCGTCAGGTCCAGGGCGGGCGTGGTGCGCTCGACCGGGATGGTGGCGCCCGCCGCCAGGTCACCGGTCTCGGCGCCCGTGCCGCGTTCGAGGGACACGTAGCGCTGGCCGACCATGTTGAGGTACTTCACGGCGGCCGTCGTGGTGCGCGGCAGGCTGCGGCCCTTCTCCACGGTGAAGGTGACCTGTGCGGTGCGCCGGTCGACCACCCGTACGTCGGTGACCTCACCGACCTTGACGCCCGAGATCCGTACGCCGTCGCCTTCGATGAGCCCCGTGACGTCCGTGAACCTGGCGCGGTAGGTGACGGTCTCGGAGCCGACGCTGGTGTTGGCGATGGACAGCGCGAGCAGGGCGGTGGCGAGCGCGGTGACCACCAGGAAGATCAGCGACTTGATCAGCGGCCCGGCGATCGAGCGGCGCCGTATGTGCCGGAAGTCTCCGTCGTGGGCGCTCACTTCAGCTTCACCTCCGTGCCTCGGTAGACGGGCCCGGCGAGCAGGCTCGACCAGTCGGGCAGCTCGCCCGGTGAGGTCTGCGCGGCGGGTGCGATCAGCTCGTTCACCAGGTCGTTCTCCTGCGGCGAGTTGGCGGGCCCGAGGTCCTGCTCGGTGGCTGCGGTGGCGGTGACGGGGGCGCGGGCGGAGCCGGCGCCCAGGTACGGCACGGGGTAGCAGGCGGGTCCGCCGCCCGAGCCGTACGTCGGGGTGTCGCGCCCGGGCGCGTACGCGCCGCGCGAGGCGACGCTCGTGACGTTCACATGCATCCCGGGCTCGTCGGTGCCCTTGCCGAGTGCCTTGTCCATCCGCGGCACGAACTCGGCGAGGGTGCGCAGCGTGCAGGGGAACGACGAGGAGTGCCTGGCGAGGAGTTCGAGCGTCGGCCGCGATGCCGCGGAGAGCCGGATGATGTGGTCCTTGTTGGCCCGCAGGAAGGCGTCCAGGTCCTCGGCGGTACGGGTGGTGCTGCCGTAGGCCTTGGCGAGATCCTGCTCCTTCTCCGCGAGCGTGCCGGAGGTCGTGGTGAAGTCGGTGAGCGCGTCGAGGATGCCGGGTGCGGCGTCGGCGTACAGATGCGAGACCTTCACCAGCTGCTTGAGGTCCTCGTTCAGCTTCGGCAGATGCGGGTTGAACTTCCGCAGATGCGCGTCGAGCGTGGTCAGCGACTCGCCGAGGGTGTCGCCGCGCCCTTCGAGCGCCTGCGACACGGCGGACAGGGTGGCGGACAGCTTCTGCGGCTGTACGGCGGTCAGCATCGGCAGTACGTCGTCGAGCACCTGCTGCAGCTCGATGGCGTTGGCCGAGCGGTCCTGCGGGATGACGGACCCCGCCGGCAGCGTCCGCGTAACGGGACCGCCCGGCGGTACGAGGGCGACGTACCGTTCGCCGAACAGGGTGGTCGGCAGCATCTGGGCGCGTACGTCCTCGGGGATGTGGCCGAGCGCCCCGGGCTCCAGGGCGAGGGTGAGCCGGGCTCCGGTGTCGGTGGTGTCGATCTCCCGCACCTCGCCGAGCACCACACCGCGCAGCTTCACCTCGGCGCCGGGATGCATCTGGTTGCCGACGGCGCCGGTCTCGACCACGATCTCGTCGGACTCGGTGAACTCCTTCTGGTAGACGGCGACCGCCAGCCAGATGAGCAGCG
This sequence comes from Streptomyces lothianensis, assembly GCF_047779955.1. Lineage (NCBI taxonomy): Bacteria > Bacillati > Actinomycetota > Actinomycetes > Kitasatosporales > Streptomycetaceae > Streptomyces > Streptomyces lothianensis. The sequence continues at coordinate 88,899 of NZ_JBLMKT010000049.1, forward strand.
CGGGCACCAGCAGGAAGGCGACTCCGGCGAGTCTGCGGCGCAAGGTCTCCATGTCAGCCCGCCACCTTCACGGTCGTGGTCGCGCCCCACAGCGCGAGGGACAGGAAGAAGTCGGTGACGGCGATCAGCACGATCGCGTTGCGCACGGACCGGCCGACCGCGATCCCGACGCCCGCGGGACCGCCGCTCGCCCGGAAGCCGTAGTAGCAGTGGGCGAGGATCACCAGCACGCTGAAGATCAGCACTTTGAGCACCGACAACAGCACGTCGGTCGGTGACAGGAAGAGGTTGAAGTAGTGGTCGTACGTGCCCTGCGACTGGCCGTTGAAGACGGTGGTCACGATGCGGGAGGCGAGGTACGAGGAGAGCAGGCCGATCGCGTACAGCGGGATGATCGCGACGACGCCGGCGATGATCCGGGTGGTGACGAGGTACGGCATGGACCGCACGCCCATGCCTTCGAGCGCGTCCACCTCCTCGTTGATCCGCATCGCGCCGAGCTGGGCGGTGAACCCCGCGCCGACGGTGGCGGACAGGGCGAGACCCGCGACGAGCGGGGCGATCTCGCGGGTGTTGAAGTACGCGGAGACGAAGCCGGTGAACGCGGCGGTGCCGATCTGGTCCAGGGCCGCGTAGCCCTGCAGTCCGACGACGGTGCCGGTCGCGGCGGTCATCGCGATCATCACGCCGATGGTGCCGCCGATGACGCCGAGCCCGCCGGAGCCGAAGGCGACCTCGGCGAGCAGTCGCTGCACTTCCTTGGTGTAGCGGCGCAGGGTCCTGGGGATCCAGACCAACGCCCGTAGGTAGAACAGGAGTTGGTCGCCACCGCGGTCGAGCCAGACGAGGGGGGAGGACACGACGGGCTCAGCCTCCCTTCGGCGGAACGATCTGGAGGTAGATGCCGGTCATCACGGTGTTGACGATGAAGAGCAGGATGAAGGTGATGACCACGGACTGGTTGACGGCGTCACCGACGCCCTTGGGGCCGCCGCGCGGGTTGAGCCCGCGGTAGGCGGCGACGATCCCGGCGATGAACCCGAAGACGAGCGCCTTGAGTTCGCTGATGTAGAGATCGGGCAGCTGGGCGAGCGCGGAGAAGCTCTGCAGATACGCGCCCGGGGTGCCGTCCTGCATGACGACGTTGAAGAAGTAGCCGCCGAGGGTGCCGACCACCGAGACCATGCCGTTGAGCAGCACGGCCACCGACATGGTGGCGAGCACCCGGGGCACCACGAGCCGCTGCACGGGCGAGACGCCCATGACGGTCATGGCGTCGAGCTCTTCGCGGATCTTCCGGGAGCCGAGGTCGGCGCAGATCGCGGAGCCGCCGGCGCCCGCGATGAGCAGGGCGACGATCAGCGGGCTGGCCTGCTGGATGACGGCGAGCACGCTCGCGCCGCCGGTGAAGGACTGGGCGCCGAGCTGCTGGGTCAGGGAGCCGACCTGGAGCGCGATCACCGCGCCGAAGGGGATGGAGACCAGCGCGGCCGGCAGGATCGTCACGCTGGCGATGAACCAGAACTGCTCGGTGAACTCCCGGAACTGGAACGGCCTGCGGAAGGTGTCCCGCCCGACCTGGATGCCCAGGGCGAACAGCCGGCCGGTCTCTCTCAGCGGACCCAGGAGCGGATTCGGCGTCGGCGCGGCCTCGCGGTCCTTCCCGACCGGTGGTGTGGGCGGTTGGGCGGGCGGCGGCGACGGTGGAGGCGGAACTGGCGGCCCGCCGGGCGCCGCGCCGCCGGGGGGATGCTCGTCCAGGCTCATATGGAGCCCCCGGCGCGCGGCATCACGACCGTCGGCTCGAGCGGCTCCTTGCCGTAGGTGGCCCTGATCGCCGACTGCGCCGACTGGGGCAGTCCCGGCAGCAGCTTGAGCACCCGCTCCCGCCGACGTGCGACGGCGGCGCGCGGGCCCAGGCCCTCGGAGGGTTCGAGCTGCGGTACGAGCTGACGCGGCGGAGCCGCGGTGGGCCGCGTGCCCCCGCCTGCGGCCTCGGCCGCCTCGGCGGCGAGCGTGGCGGCGTCCTTCTCCTCGGACATGCCGATGGGCCCGACCACATCCGCGGTCAGGAACTGCCGTACCGCCGGCTCCTCGCTGGTCAGCAGCACCTCGCGCGGCCCGAAGGTCACCAGGCCCTTGCGGTACAGCATCCCCATGTTGTCCGGCACGGTCGCCGCGATGTCGAGGTTGTGCGTGACGATCAGCATCGTCGCGTCGATCTGGGTGTTCAGATCGATGAGCAGCTGTGAGATGTACGCCGTGCGGACCGGGTCGAGCCCCGAGTCGGGCTCGTCGCAGAGGATGATCTGCGGATCGAGCACGAGCGCCCGCGCCAGCCCCGCCCGCTTGCGCATGCCGCCGCTGATCTCACCGGGAAGTTTGCCCTCCGAGCCGAGCAGCCCCACCATGTCGATCCGCTCCATGACGACGCGGCGGATCTCCGACTCCTTCTTCTTCGTGTGCTCGCGCAGCGGGAACGCGATGTTGTCGAAGAGGTTCATGGAGCCGAACAGGGCGCCGTCCTGGAACATCAGCCCGAACAGCTTCCGTGCCTCCATGACGTCCCGCTCCGGGCTGTGGGCCATGTCGACCCCGTTGACGAGGACCCGGCCCCGCTCCGGCTTCAGCAGCCCGATCAGGGACTTGAGGAAAACGGTCTTGCCGGTGCCGGAAGGCCCGAGCATCACGCTCACCTCGCCGGCGGGCAGGGTGAGGCTGACGTCCTGCCAGATCTGCTGCTTGCCGAAGGACTTCGCAAGGCCTTCGACCTGTACTTCGATTCCCATCTCACCTCCAGCAAGCATGTCGAGCAGGTACGGACGCGAGAGACGCGCACCGCTTTGTTACGACCGTGATAGATGAGCACCGCGGGGCGCACCGTAAAACACCGGGAACGCTCCGGACAAGCGTCCGGACAAGCCCCCGGAAAGAAATATCCTGCCCCTTACGGCGACTTGTCTCCGCGGAGATAAATCAGTCTCCGCAGTTTGTCACCGCGGAGCTGAATGACGTGTTGATGCGGGCGAGACCCGGCACCACCGGGGGTGGAAGCACAGGGCCTCGCCCTGGGAAATCCGGCCCGGAAGGAGGGTGCGGGGCACGGCGTTCCCGATGCCACTCCGAGCCGACAGGGGGCTGCCGGCCAGGAGTTGTGCGGCGGTTCGTGCGACGCTACGAGTGAGTAACCTGGCTCCGCAATACACCTGGACCACTTTTCGCGCCGGCATCTGGCGCACTGTCGACTTTCCTCACCGGGAAGCTAAGTTGACTCGGCTGACTTCTCACCCGGGAGATAGGTGCGAGAAGTCTCCACCTATTCTCTGTCAGAGCCGTTGCGCGCCTAGGTTACCTCCGCGTAACGTCCCTCCGCAGATGGATACCAGGTCGCTCGACCGGAAATCCACTGAACGTGTCTCCCCGTAGCCAGCGAACCCTTCGGCGGCGGGAGGTCAGGAATCGGCTGCGCCGGCGACTTGTTCCGGGCGAGCCGCAGAAAACGACCAAGAGGAAGGCACACTCTCATGCTCAAGAACCTCAGAAAGTCCGCCCTGGTGGCGGGAGCGACGGTGGGCGCGCTGGCGCTCGTGGCAGCGCCCGCGATGGCGGACCCGTCGAACGTCTGGACTGTCTCGCCCAGTCCGGCGAACTACGACGCGACGAACTCGACGAACATCGTGCTGTCGGTCAACGGCATTGCCATGACCTGCACGTACGCGGACGCTTCCGGGACCATGCAGAGCGCGACGGGCAACCCCGGCGTCGTGGGCAGCATCGACTCGACCAACTTCGGCACCGCCGCGGTGCCCTGCACCAGTCTCCTCGGTCAGGTGATCGCCGTACAGAACGCCCCGTGGACGGTGGAGGCGGTGGACTACGACTCGGCAACGGGCGTCACCACGGGCTACATCGGCAACGTGGACGCCACAGTCCAGGCCGGAGCCTGCACGTTCCGCGTCGAGGGTGAGGCATCCGGCACCTACAACAACTCCTCGGGCACCCTGTCCGTGAACAGCAACTCGACGGACGACCTGGTCATCACGGAGTCCACGAACTGCGGAGGCATCGCCCCGGTCGGTGCACGGCCGACCTTCACCGGCGACTACCACGTGGTGGTGGACGGCACCACCGCGTCGCCTTCCATCGTCGGCTCGAACTAGCAGGCCGAGGAACGAGCTGTCCAGGTGTCCTCGTCCACCCGGGGAGATCCATGGGTGGACGAGGACACAGGCTACGAAATGGCGGGAGCGGAAATCCTATGAGTGGCCGGCGCACTGCTCATCGGCGGTCCACGCGGATCAGCGCACGCACCGCGGCGACCGCCGCCTTCGTCGTTCTGTCCGCGATGGTCCCCGGCACGGGGACGGCGGCAGACGCCCAGCAAGGAGTCGAAGCCGACCTGGTCTATCGCTGTGCCTTCCCCTCCGGACAGCGGCCCGTGACCGTGTCGGTGGCGGCGCGGCTGCCGTCCCGGGCGGACGTCGGCGAGGCCGTTGAGGCCGCCGATGTGATGACGACGATCGAGCTCCCCGAGGAGGAAGTGACTGCGTGGGCCGCGGAGGGAGCGGCGAGCGCAAGGGCCGACACCCGCCTCACGGTGAACTACGCGCAGGCGGCGGAGTCCGCACAGGCGCAGTGGAGGGGAACGGCCGAGGAGACAGCCCTGCCCGGGTCCGGAGCCATGGAGATCGTGGCGACAGGGAACGTCCCGACCGTAACCGCCGGAAGCACTGGTGAGCTGAGCCTGAGCGCCGGTGAGCTCGGCTTCGACCTGGTGATGAAGACAGCCGAGGGCGAAGCCACGGCACAGGAGACAGTCTCGGTGTCCTGCACCCCCGCCCCGGACGGGGACGGTCGGTTCGCGGCCATCCCCATCGGTAAGGACGTCGACGATCCTGGTGAAGCGTCAGCTTCGCCGACGGCATCGGAAGATGAGTCCCCTCAGCCTGAAGAGCGACCTCGGTCACGGGCCCCGGAAGTGAGGGAGCCCGCCCAGGGAACTGCGGCGGACCCCGAGGCGCCGCCGTGCCATTACGAGGACGCACCCAGCGTAGGGTTGGTCACCTACATCACCGGCTACTCGAACGTCCGCAAGCTTGGCAACGCGTCGCTACTACCGCTGTCCTGCGTGAACGTCGACCAGGACCCCATCCCGGATATCGAATTCAGAGACGGTGTGCTGCACATCATTCAGAACTCGACCGGAGTTCTGGACGAAGCCAACCGGCCGAGGACGACTCCTGGCCCCGCCACCTTGCTGACCTTCGGGTTCATGCCCACATCGGCGAAAATGGTCCTTGAGCAGACCGGCCCGATGACCATCGACTCGGACCTCGCGAACACCTTCCCCAGGACCAAGGGGACGACCTACATCAGGGTCGGTCTGACTCTGCGCCTCTATGACGTGAAGGTAAACGGAGTCCCCTTGCCCGTGGGTGACGACTGCCGGACGGATGGCTCGCTGTATTCCGAAGAGCCATCGCCGGAGCAGTTCCCAGATCCGCACCTCGTGCTGGTGGGAACCGGCACGACGAATATATCCGGCGGGGAGGCCGAAGGATACTTCCTGCTGGACGGCGGTCAACTGACCGGCACGTTCACCATCCCCCGCTTCACCAACTGCGGAATCGACGAAGACTTGGACAGCCTTCTCACAGCTTCCCTTTCCGGCCCTGGCAACTATGTCAAGCAGGTGCAGGGGCCTCCGTGCGGCGTCGCCGTGGGGACGGACCGGTTCTGCACGGACGACCTGCAACCAAAGGTAATTCCCGTTCCCGAACGCTGACCCACTCCCTCGGGAATCGGTACGACCGAGTGGAAGCCGTACCGACTCCCGAGAGCCTCTCGATCGCGACGTTCCATCACCCGCCCCTCATCCCTGGAGTCGACATGAGACGTCCGAACCTGCGCAAAAGACTGGCTGCCCTCGGCGCCGGAACCGCTTTGGCAACCCTTGCCTCCATGGGCACTGCCACCGCGGCCGAACCGCAACTGAACGGCGCCTGGGAGCCGTTCACCCGCTGCCCGGTCGACGCACCGGCGATGCTGGCCACGGACGGGCTCGCCCAGGTACCCCAGTGCGTCGTCTCGCACTCCGCCGGCGGCTCGATCAAGCTCGGCAATACGACCGTCACGACCGGAGCGACCAACCTCCAGTTCGGCGTCGTCCAGAATTCCGACGGCACGAACACCGTCGTCGCCCCGCCCGCAGGCTCGATCATCGCCGACTCCGCGTATGTCCCCGGCGGGATGCTCGGGCTGATGTGCCCCAGTGACATCCCCGTCATCTCCTATATCTGCGGGCAGATCGAGAACGGCGCGGTCAACGGGATCGAGGCGACCGTCGAATCCGTCGGTACGCCGAGCGACTACAACCAGGTTGCGGCGATCCTGACCGGCCAGACCATTGTCTCCATCCCCGTCCGGGTGAAGCTGGAGAACCCGTTCCTGGGAGACAACTGCTATATCGGTTCGGCCTCCGAGCCGATCATTCTGCAACCGCAGAACACCGTCGCACCTTCCGTCGGCGTCGAACGCTTCAACGGCGACGGCTCGGCCAACCCGGCGGGCGAGATGAGCCGCCTCAACCTCGCGGGCGCCACCCAGGCCGACACCACCTTCTCCGTCCCGGGCGCCACCGGTTGCGGCCTCGACTGGGGACTCATCAACTCGGTCGTCAACCTGAAGACCGGCCTACCGTCCCCCTCGGGCAACAACAGCCTCGTCCTCAACAACGCCCAGACGCACCTCGGCGGCTTCTTCGCCGCCGGCACGCACGCCCCGAACGCCGGCCGACTCCTCTCGGACAACTGGCACTCGGCCGTCCAGCAGTAGACGGATCCAGCTTGGCAGCGCGAGACTCCCGGCGCAGCGTGTGCGTCCGGAAGCCTCGTGGCCCCTGTCTGCCGGGCGAACACCGCCCGGCAGACGGGGGCTTGCCCGAGGTGTTGAGCCCCGTCGTCGGGTCCGAGAGAGGGCAGCACGATCCCTGGCGCCCGCAAGGCTCCACGCAGCGTCTCTGCCGCCGTGACCGGATCGGGCGTGGGCGGCTCTCGGTTCGTTGCCATGAACGGACGTCAGAGAGTACCTGTCCTCCCTGACAGACTGTCCGCCGTGTCGTCCTCCCCTGATCCTCGCCCCGGTGAGGCTGCGCGCGCCGGGCAAGCCGGCCGACCCGCTGTTCCCGGTCGGCCGGCTTCTCGCGTGGTGGCCGTGCGGGTCGCGCTGCTCGCCGGCCTGTTCGCGGTGTCGACCTGGCAGGTCGTGAGTGAGGGGCCGCTGCGGCGCTTCGGGGAGCGGGCCGGGGATGCCGTCAGGACCGGGGGATTTCCCGGTGGGCTCGCGGAGTTGTCGGCCGATCTCGGCAATGTCGTCGTGGCCGTGCCGGTGCTGGTCGGCGCGGCCTGCTACGTGTACGGGCGGTCCCGGCGGTGGCGGGCTCCGGTGGCTGCTCTCCTCGTGCTCGCCCTCGTGCCCGCAGTGGTCGCCCCGCTCAAGGCGCTGATCGACCGGCCGGGGCCGCCCGGCACGGATGGCAGTGGTGGGTTCTATCCGTCGGGGCATGCGGCGACCGCGCTCGTGGCGTTCGGGGCGGCTGTGCTGCTGCTCCTGCCGTACGCACGCCGGCATGGGCGCCTGCTCGTGGGCGCCGGGGTGCTCCTTGTCGCCGCGAACGGGTTCGGGCTCGTCCGCAGGGGCTATCACTGGCCGTTGGATGTGGTGGCGAGCTGGTGTCTGGGTGGGCTGTTGCTGATCGTGCTGAGTCTCCTCGTACGGCGGAGTCTCCTCGTACTGCCGCACGGGCGGCCGCCGACGTGATCAGTCGCCCGGCGTGCGCGCCAGGCCCGCTGCCGCCTCGTGCATCGCGAGTTCGAGGAGGCTCGGGTCGATCAGCGTGCCGGAGCCGTCCGGCGGGATGAGCCAGCGGACTCCGCCGCTGGTGGCGCGGCCCGGGTACGGGATGACGATCCAGGTGCCGCGGCCCGCGCCGCGGACCCCGGTGCCGACCCAGCGCTCTGCCGTGCCCGACGGGACGAAGAAGCCCAGGCGGGATTCGCCGAAGTCGGCGAGGACCGGGCCCGGCCGGTCCAGGCAGCGGGTGAGGATGTCGAGGGTGGGACAGCCGAGTTCGCCCGGCAGGATGAGCACGTCCCAGAGCCTGCCCGCCGGGAGCAGCGCGACCCCATGGGGGTTGCGCTCCCACTCCCAGCGGCAGGCTTCCGGGTCCGGTGCCACCGAGACAAGCCATTCGACTGCCGCCTTGGTCCCCGTGCTGCTCATGGAGGGGCCTCCTTCTTCGTGTACGTGGCTGGGCCTGACACGAAGGAGAGGGGCCTGGGGCGGTTTGCTTACGCGGGTTTCTCCACTTGTTTTCGCAGCTTGTCTTGTCGAGTTGTCCGCTCGGCTTGCCGGTGGCGAGGCGGATCAGCTGTCGAAGCCGAAGCCCAGGCGGTCCATGACCTTGAGCCACGCGTTGCGGCGGCCTTCGTTGCGGTCCGCGCGGACCAGCGAGCGCCGCGTCAGCTCGATGCCCGTCCAGGCGAACGGCTCGGGCGGGAACGGCAGCGGTTTCGTGCGGACCATCTCCAGCTCCGTGCGTTCGGTCCGCTCCCCCGCGAGCAGGTCGAGCATGACGTCGGCGCCGAAGCGGGTGGCGCCGACCCCCAGGCCCGTGAAGCCGGCAGCGTAGGCGACGCGGCCGCGGTGGGCGGTGCCGTAGAAGGCCGAGAAGCGGGTGCAGGTGTCGATCGCACCGCCCCAGGCATGGCTGAAGCGCAGGCCGGCCAGCTGCGGGAAGCAGGTGAAGAACTGTTCGGCGAGCTTCGCGAAGGTCTCGGGGCGCTGGTCGTATTCGGCACGGACCTTTCCGCCGTACCGGTAGACCGCGTCGTAGCCGCCCCACAGGATGCGGTGGTCCGCGGAGAGGCGGAAGTAGTGGAACTGGTTGGCGGTGTCGCTGAGGCCCTGGCGGCCGCGCCAGCCGATGGACGCGAGCTGCTCCTCACTGAGCGGTTCGGTCATCAGCGCGTAGTCGTACACCGGGACGGTGTACGGGCGCAGGCGCTTGACCAGCGAGGGGAACACGTTGGTGCCGAGCGCGACGCGGCGGGCGCGGATCCGGCCGTACGGGGTGCGCACGGCCATGCCCGAACCGGACGGGGCGAGGTCGGTGGCCGGGGTGCTCTCGTAGATGCGGACGCCGAGTTCGCGGCAGGCGCGGGCCAGGCCCCAGGCGAGCTTCGCGGGGTGCAGCATCGCAACGCCGCGGGTGTCGTGGAGGCCGCCGAGGAAGGTCGGTGAGTCGATCTCGGCGCGCACCTCGTCGGCGTCCATGAGCCGTACGCCCTCGTCCAGGCCGTTGGCCCGCAGGTCCTCGTACGCCTCCCGGAGCTCGGCCAGCTGGTAGGGCTCGGTGGCCACGTCGATCTCGCCCGTGCGCTCGAAATCGCAGTCGATGCCGTAGCGGCCCACGGCCTCCTCGATGGCGTCGAGGTTGCGGGCGCCGAGCTCCTCCAGCTTCGCGATCTCGGCGGGCCAGCGGGCGAGGCCGTTGGCGGTGCCGTGGGTGAGCGAGGCGGCGCAGAAGCCGCCGTTGCGCCCGGAGGCGGCCCAGCCGATGGAGCGGGACTCGACGAGGACGACGTCGCGGCCGGGATCGCGTTCCTTGGCGATGAGCGCGGTCCACAGGCCGCTGTAGCCGCCGCCGACGACGAGCAGATCGCACTGCTCGTCTCCGGTGAGGGCGGGCTGCGGGTCCGGGCGGCCGGGGTCGTCGAGCCAGTACGGGACGGGCTTGGCGCCCGCCAGCGATGCCAGGACTTCCTTGCTACTCATGGCACTTGGGGCCATGATTTCCACTCCCTTACGAGGCCCGCGGGCGCACACGGCCCGCGGGCAAGAGCCGCCGCGGGCCCACGAAGGCCCGCGGCGGGCCTGTTATGCGTGTTTCTTTCGCCTGTTGCCGGCCAGGATGCCGACCAGGACACAGAGCACGGCGACGGCGAACATCGCCGTGCCGATGACATTGATCTGTACGGGGGTGCCGCGCTGTGCCGATCCCCAGACGAACATCGGGAAAGTCACGGTGGCGCCGGAGTTGAAGTTGGTGATGATGAAGTCGTCGAAGGACAGCGCGAACGAGAGCATCGCGCCCGCCGCGATACCGGGTGCCGCGATCGGCAGCGTGACCCGCAGGAAGGTCTGCACGGGGCCCGCGTAGAGGTCCTGCGCGGCCTGTTCGAGCCGCGGGTCCATCGACATCACACGCGCCTTGACCGCGACGACGACGAAGCTCAGGCAGAACATGATGTGCGCGATGAGGATGGTCCAGAAGCCCAGCTTGACGCCCATGTTCAGGAAGAGCGTGAGCAGCGAGGCGGCCATCACGACCTCGGGCATCGCCATCGGCAGGAAGATCAGCGAGTTGACGGCGGAGCGGGCGCGGAAGCGGTAGCGGGCCAGGGCGAAGGCGATCGCGGTGCCGAGCGCGGTCGCGGCGAGCGTCGACCAGAGGGCGATCTGCAGGCTGAGCGAGAGCGAGCCGCACATGTCGGCGACTCCGCAGGGGTCCGTCCAGGCGTCCGTGGAGAACTCGCGCCAGGTGTAGTTGAACTTGCCCGCGGGGTTGTTGAAGGAGAAGACGAGCACGACGACGTTCGGCAGGATCAGGAAGCCGAGCGTGAGCAGGCCCGCGAGGACCACGAGATTGCGGCGTATCCACCGCGTGACAGCGGACATCAGACGAGGTCCTCCGTTCCGGCCCGGCGGATGTAGAACGTGACGATCAGCAGGATCGCGGCCATCAGGATGAAGGAGAGGGCGGCGGCCGTCGGATAGTCGAGAACGGTGAGGAACTGCGACTGGATCACGTTGCCGACCATCTTCTCGCTGGTGGAGCCCAGGAGATGGGCGTTGACGTAGTCGCCGCTCGCGGGGATGAAGGTGAGCAGGGTGCCGGAGACGACGCCGGGCAGCGAGAGCGGGAAGGTCACCTTGCGGAAGGTGGTGAAGGGCCGCGCGTACAGGTCGCCCGCGGCTTCGTGCAGCCGGCCGTCGATCCGTTCCAGGGAGGTGTAGAGCGGAAGGATCATGAACGGCAGGAAGTTGTACGTGAGTCCGCAGACCACTGCGAGCGGGGTGGCCAGCACCCGGTCGCCCTCGGTGAGGCCGAGCAGGTTGGTGATGTCGATGATGTGCAGGGTGTTGAGGACGTCCACGACGATGCCGTTGTCCGCGAGGATCGTCTTCCAGGCGAGCGTACGGATCAGGAAGCTGGTGAAGAACGGGGCGATCACCAGGATCAGGACCAGGTTGCGCCAGCGCCCCGCCTTGAAGGCGATGAGATACGCGAGCGGGTAGCCGAGCAGCAGACACAGTCCGGTGGCGATGCCCGCGTACAGGACCGAGCGCAGGAACTGCGGCCAGTAGTCGCCGAGCGCGTCCAGATACGTCTGGAAGTGCCAGGTGACCTTGTAGCCCTCCTCCAGCGAGCCGGTCTGCACGGAGGTCGAGGCCTGGTAGAGCATCGGCAGCGCGAAGAAGAGCAGCAGCCACAGCAGACCAGGGAGCAGCAGCCAGTACGGGGTGAAACGGCCGCGCTTCCTGGCCGGTTTCCCGGCTGTCTTCTCGGCGGGCGCCTCGGGTGGCGCCTCGGCGAGCGTCGTCATGCGGCCACCTCTTCTTCCGTGGCGGCGGCCTCGGCGGTCCCGGCGAGCCGGGACTGGACGGCGTCCAGGCCGAAGCCGTGCTCCGGGTTCCAGTGCAGGACGACCTCGGCGCCGGGGCGCAGCCTGCCGTCGTGCTCGACGTTCTGCGCGTACACCTCGAAGGACCCGCAGACGGGCGAGTCGATGACGTACTGCGTGGAGACGCCGATGAAGCTGCTCTGGGCGATGGTGCCGGTGATGCGGTTGCGGCCCTCGGGGATCGAGCCCGCCTCGTCGGCGTGGGTCAGCGCGACCTTCTCCGGGCGGATGCCGAGCAGCACCTTCTCACCGGTGCGGGTCTCGGCGCTGGTGCGGGCCGCGGGCAGGGACAGCTTGGCGTCACCGGCCTTGACCACGAGGTTCGCGCCGCTCGCGTCGGCGACCTCGGCGGTGATGAGGTTGGAGCTGCCGAGGAAGTTGGCCACGAACGTCGTCCGCGGGTTCTCGTAGAGATCGGCGGGCGAGCCGAGCTGTTCGACGCGGCCCGCGTTCATCACGGCGACCTGGTCGGCCATCGTCATGGCCTCCTCCTGGTCGTGCGTGACGTGCACGAAGGTGATGCCCACCTCGGTCTGGATGCGCTTGAGTTCGAGCTGCATCCGGCGGCGCAGCTTGAGGTCGAGAGCGCCGAGCGGCTCGTCGAGGAGCAGCACCTTGGGGTGGTTGATCAGCGCGCGGGCCACGGCGACGCGCTGCTGCTGGCCGCCGGAGAGCTGGTGCGGCCGCTTCTTGGCGTGATCGCCGAGCTGCACCAGGTCGAGCATCTCGCCGACCTGCTTCTTCACCGATTTGATGCCGCGGCGGCGCAGACCGAAGGCCACGTTCTCGTGGATGTCGAGATGCGGGAACAGGGCGTACGACTGGAAGACAGTGTTGACCGGCCGCTTGTACGGCGGCAGGGCCGTGACGTCCTGGTCGCCGAGGTGGACGGTGCCGGTGGTGGGGTCCTCCAGGCCGGCGATCATGCGCAGCGTGGTGGTCTTGCCGCAGCCGGAGGCGCCGAGCAGGGCGAAGAACGAGCCCTCGGGGACGGTCAGATCGAGCGGGTGGACGGCCGTGAAGGAGCCGTAGGTCTTGCTGATCCCGGAGAGGCGGACATCGCCGCGGGTGGTGTCAGTCATGGGGTACCTACAAGGGGAATCAAGGGGACGGGCGGGGACGAGGACGACCTGCGTACGGGCAGGGACGAGAACGGCCTGCGTACGGCTCAAACGCCGGTGAGCTTGGCTCAGACGCCGGTGAGCACGGCTCAGACGCCGGTGAGCACGGCTCAGGCGCCGGTGAGCTTGGCGAACTTCGCCTCGTACTTCGACTCCTCGTCGTTGCCGAGCGCGCGGAAGGAGTGCGAGAGCTCGGCCATCCGCGCGTCCGGGACGATGAGCGGGTCGTTGGCCAGCTCCTCGTCGATCTCGGCGAGTTCCGGCTTCACCCCGTCGACCGGGCAGACGTAGCTGATCCACGCGGCCAGCTGCGCGGCGACCGGCGGCTGGTAGTAGTGGTCGATCAGGAGTTCCGCATTGGTCTTGTGCCGGGCCTTGTTCGGGATGAGCAGATTGTCCGAGGACGTGTGGTACCCGCTGTCCGGGATGTGGAACTTGATGTTCGGATTGTCGGCCTGCAGCTGCACCACATCGCCCGCCCAGGCGAGACAGGCCGCGAGGTCGCCCTTGACGAGGTCGCCGGTGTAGTCGTTGCCGGTGAAACGGCGGACCTGGCCCTTGTCGACGCCCTTCTGCAGCCGGGCGATCGCCGCGTCGTAGTCGTCGTCCGAGAAGGACTCGATCTCCTTGCCCATGTCGAGCAGCGTCATGCCGACGGTGTCGCGCATCTCCGTGAGCAGACCGACCTTGCCCTTGAGCTTGGGATCGTCGAGCAGCTGCGAGACGGAGGTGACCTCGCGTCCGTCGGTGGCGTCCGTGTTGTACGCGATGACCGTGGCGATGCCCGTCCAGGGGAACGAGTACGCGCGACCCGGGTCCCAGTCCGGGCTGCGGAACTGCTTCGCCAGATTGGCGATCGCGTGCGGGGTGTTGGCGTGGTCGATCTTCTGCACCCAGCCGAAGCGGATGAGCCGGGCGGCCAGCCAGTCGGTGACGTTGATCAGGTCGCGGCCGGTGTCCTGACCGGCCGCGAGCTGCGGCTTGATCTTGCCGAAGAACTCGGTGTTGTCGTTGATGTCCTCGGTGTACTTCACCGAGATCCCGGTGCGCTTCGTGAACGCCTCCAGGGAGGGACGCCGGTTCTCGTCCTCGTCGTCGACGTCCATGTACTCGGTCCAGTTGGAGAAGTTGACGCGCTTCTCCTTCTCCGAATGGTCGTCGGCGGCGACTCCGCCTTCCTGCTGGCCGGCCGCGGGGATGCCGCAGGCGCTGAGCGCCCCGAGACCGCCGACGGTGAGCGCACCCGCGCTCGACGCGCGCAGCAGCGCGCGGCGGGACATCGCGCCCCGGCCGCTGGTCATACTGCGCCGCCAGGCGGCGAGCTGGACGGCGGAGGGGCGGTCGGGCTCGTACTGCTCCATGCGCGTGGTGCCCTTTCGGGAGGATCAATGACGGTGAATGCGGCCGCTGGTCAGGCGGCCCGGTTTCTATCGGTCCCCGAAGATCGTGCGGTGCCAGTCCTTCGCGGCGACCGCGGTGTTGTCGTACATGACGTGCTTGACCTGCGTGTACTCCTCGAAGGAGTAGGCAGACATGTCCTTGCCGAAGCCGGAGGCCTTGTAGCCGCCGTGCGGCATCTCACTGATGATCGGAATGTGGTCGTTGACCCAGACACAGCCCGCCTTGATCTCGCGGGTGGCCCGGTTCGCGCGGAAGACGTCGCGGGTCCAGGCGGAGGCCGCGAGGCCGTACGGGGTGTCGTTGGCGAGCGCGAGGCCCTCGTCGTCGGTGTCGAAGGGCAGCACGACGAGCACCGGGCCGAAGATCTCGGACTGGACGACCTCGCTGTCCTGCGCGGCGTCCGCGATCAGGGTCGGCAGGTAGTACGCGCCGTCGTTCTTGGGCGCCTCGCCGCCGGTGACGATCCGCGCGTAGCCGCGGGCCCGGTCCACGAAGGCGGCCACGCGGTCGCGCTGGGCGTGGCTGATCAGCGGGCCGAGGTCGGTGTCCGCGGCGAAGGGGTCACCGAGGCGCACGGACTCCATGAGCTGCTTCGTGCGCTCCACGAAGGCCTCGTAGAGCGGCCGCTGCACGTACGCGCGGGTCGCGGCGGTGCAGTCCTGGCCGGTGTTGATCAGCGAACCGGCGACCGCGCCGTGGGCGGCGGCCTCCACGTCCGCGTCGTCGAAGACCACGAAGGGGGCCTTGCCGCCGAGCTCCAGGTGGATCCGCTTGACGGTGGCCGTGGCAACCTCGGCGACCCGCTTGCCGACCGCGGTGGAACCGGTGAACGAGGTCATCGCCACGTCGGGGTGGGCGACGAGGTGCTCGCCGGCCTCCCGGCCCGTACCGGTCACGATGTTGATCACGCCGTCCGGGATGCCGGCCGCGGTGGCCGCCTCCGCGAACAGGAGCGAGGTTAGCGGGGTGAGCTCGGCGGGCTTCAGGACGATCGTGTTGCCCGCGGCGACGGCCGGAAGGATCTTCCAGGCCGCCATCTGCAGCGGGTAGTTCCAGGGCGCGATGGAGCCGACGACACCGATGGGCTCCCTGCGGACGTACGAGGTGTGGTCCCCGCTGTACTCGCCGGCGCTCTGGCCCTGGAGGTGACGGGCGGCGCCCGCGAAGAAGGCGGCGTTGTCGACCGAACCCGGCACGTCGAACTCGCGGCTCAGCTTGATCGGCTTGCCGCACTGCAGGGACTCGGCCTGCGCGAACTCCTCGGCGCGCTCGCCGAGCACGGCGGCGAAGGCGTGCAGCGCGTCGGAGCGCTCGCCGGGCGTCAGGCCCGACCAGACGGGGAAGGCCGCCTTGGCCGCGGCAACCGCGGCGTCCACGTCCTCGGGGCCGGCCAGCTCGTACGTATAGACCTCGTCACCGGTGGCGGGGTCGATGACGCTGTGGGTGCGGCCCGAAGTGCCGGGACACAGACGGCCGTTGATGTACTGCGCGCCGGCCGCGAGGCGCTGCTGCGCGGGGAAGTGCATCTCTGTAGCTCCAGCTTTCCGTAGCTCCAGCTCGATTTGAGTGCCGATCCTGACAGAGGAAGGACCTCTCGCCAAGGGATTCCGTTGTTTCCATTTGATTACTCGACGGAATCTGTGGACCAGGGTGTCGAGTGCCTGGGGAAATAGGGGGACGGAGTGTCAGTGGCGGCTGACAGACTCGCGTGCATGGGGATCGAGACGGCGGAATCCAGGATCGACACGCTGGCCAGGGAGGTTGCCCGCGGCGTCAACCTGAAGTTCCTGCACTTCTGGGGGCATACACCACCGGGGGACGGCGCGGTGGGCAAGCACGTGCTCAGCCAGTGGTGGCCGGCGCCGTTCGTGGTCGACGGGGTGCGGTATGCGACGGCGGAGCACTGGATGATGGCGGCGAAGGCCCGGCTGTTCGGGGACGCGGAGGCGGAGCGGAAGGCGCTGGCCGCCGCCTCCCCCGCGGCCGCGAAGAAGGCCGGGCGGCTCGTCCGCGGGTTCGACGAGGCCGTGTGGGAGCGCGAGCGCTTCCGGATCGTCGTCGAGGGAAGCGTGCACAAGTTCGCGGGGGACCCGGACCTGCGCACATACCTGCTGCGGACGGGCGAGCGGGTCCTGGTCGAGGCCAGCCCGATGGACCGGATATGGGGCATCGGGCTGGCGGCGACCGACCAGCGGGCGGGCGATCCCGGCCGGTGGCGCGGACTGAACCTGCTGGGGTTCGCGCTGATGGAAGCGAGGGAGCGGCTGCGGGGGTGAGGCTCAGCGGGTGAGCGACGCCGCGGGGTCGAGAGGCGCCGCGGCGTGGGTTCCCGCGGACCTGAAGCTGTACTCGTACGGGTAGGGATCGTCGTCGTACGACTCTTCGGCCACGATCACGATCAGGAACAGCACCGCCGCCGCCGCACCGACGATGCCGCAGATGAGACCGGCGAGCGCCTGGCCGCCGTTGTTCGCCTCGCCCTTCTTCGCCTTGCCGCGGCCGATCGCGCCGAAGATGATCGCGAGCACGCCCAGGATGATCGCCACGGGCCACAGACAGAACAGCACCGCGGAGATGATCCCGAGCACCAGGGCGGCCGTGCCCATGCCGTTGCTTGGGGGCAGCGGCATATGGGGCCAGCCGTAACCGGACTGCATTCCGTACGCGTACGGGGCGCCGGGCTGGGACCCGTATCCGGGGTAGCCGAAGCCGGGGCCGGGCCCTTCGGGACCGATGGGCGGAGGCGGTACGGCACCGTGGGACGCCTGAGCACCAGACACCGGGGCAGCGGGCGCCGGGCCCCCGGGCACCGGAGCGCCGGGCGCCGGGTACGGGGCGAAGGGGTTCGGGCCACCCGGCTGCTGCCAAGGGCCCGCGCCGTGGACCGGCAACTGGGGCGCGGCGGCATCCGGGGCCGAGGCGGCGGCACCCTCGGCCGGCGGGGCCCAGATGTCGGGTTCGAGACGGAACCGGGGGTCCGGGGCGGCCGGTGTGTCCTTGTCCAGGGAGACCGCCGGGTCCTTGGCCAGGGAGACTTCGGTGTCCTTGCCCTGCGGCACCGCGGACTCGTGCGCCGGACCGGAATCGGCACCGTCACTCGCCCCCGCACCGGAATCGGCACCGGCACTCGTGCCCACACCGGGATCGGCACCGACAGCCGCACCCGCATCAGCACCGGCGCCCACGCCGACACCCGCACCGGCGGTCTCCGCGGTCGCGTCGACCAGCGTCGCCCCGTCGTGACTCCCGGGCGGCAGCGCACCGGCCCCGATGGTCTCGTCCTCGGAGCCCGGCGCGGCACCGGCATCCACCGGCGGCACAGGCGTTCCCGCCTCTGGGCCGCCGGACTGCGCGGGCGCCGCGTCCGCGGGTTCCGGCACGGCGCGGGCCGGGTCCGGGACCGTCGGCTCGGCAGGCGGCGGCGCCCACGGATCCCGCTGCTCCCGCCCACCAGGCCTCTGGTCTGCATGCTCCGGCATCGCCGCTCCCCCGCTCCCCTACAAGTTCCACGCGTCCCGATCCACGCGTCCCGACATGCTACGGGCAGCTCCCGGCGCGGTTTCCGCGGCCTGCGCGCGGGGACGTACACACCCCGTGCATACGATGCTCGGCAGGCACCGTATCCGCACCGCATCCGGAGGACCCGTGACCATGACGGACCTGCACCCCTTCATCGCCGGTCTGCCCAAGGCCGAACTGCATGTGCACCATGTGGGTTCCGCCTCGCCCCGGATCGTCGCGGACCTCGCCGCCCGCCACCCCGACTCGAAGGTCCCCACGGACCCCGAGGCGCTCGCGGACTTCTTCACCTTCACGGACTTCGCCCACTTCATCGAGGTCTACCTCGCGGTCGTCGACCTGGTCCGCACCCCCGAGGACGTCCGCGACCTCACCTTCGAGGTGGCCCGCGACATGGCCCGTCAGCACATCCGCTACGCGGAGCTGACCATCACCCCGTACAGCTCGGTGAAGCGCGGCATCGACGCGCGGGCCTTCATGGAAGCGATCGAGGACGCCCGCAAGGCGGCCGAATCGGAGTTCGGCACAGTGCTCCGCTGGTGCTTCGACATCCCCGGCGAGGCGGGGCTGGAGGCCGCCGAGGTGACCGCTCAGCTGGCGACCGACGACATGCTGCGCCCCGAGGGCCTCGTATCCTTCGGCCTCGGCGGGCCCGAGATCGGGGTGCCGCGCCCGCAGTTCAAGCCGTACTTCGACCGGGCGATCGCAGCGGGCCTGCACTCCGTCCCGCACGCGGGCGAGACCACAGGACCGCAGACGGTCTGGGACGCCCTCAACGATCTGGGTGCCGAGCGCATCGGCCACGGCACGAGCTCCGCCCAGGACCCGGCGCTGCTCACGCACCTGGCCGAACACGGCATTCCGCTGGAGGTCTGCCCGACCTCGAACATCGCCACGCGCGCGGTGGCCACGCTCGACGAACACCCCCTCAAGCAGATGGTGGCGGCCGGTGTGACCGTCACGATCAACTCGGACGACCCGCCGATGTTCGGCACGGACCTCAACTCGGAGTACGCGGTGGCGGCACGGCTCCTCGGCCTCGACGAGCAGGGGCTCGCGGACCTGGCGAAGGCCGCGGTGCATGCCTCGTTCCTGGACGCGGCGGGCAAGGAGCGGATCACCGGGGAGATCGACGCCTACGCGCGGCAGTGGCTCGCACGTTGACCACGCCCCGAGGGAGTGTGGGCCGGGCTCCGACGGCCGCCCCGTAGGGGGTCAACCCTCAGAACTCCCGTGCGTGGAGCCGGTGTCGCCCCAGGGACGGCCCAG
Source organism: Streptomyces lothianensis (assembly GCF_047779955.1). Classification (NCBI taxonomy): domain Bacteria; kingdom Bacillati; phylum Actinomycetota; class Actinomycetes; order Kitasatosporales; family Streptomycetaceae; genus Streptomyces; species Streptomyces lothianensis. The sequence continues at coordinate 107,953 of NZ_JBLMKT010000049.1, forward strand.
GGGCGGCACCCTCCGCAGCGATGATCCACAACGGCCGCGTGCTCAGCAGGATGGGACTCGTCCACCACGGACGTGCACGGAACCGGATGTGTGCGACCGGGCGGGCACCAACTCGTCCCAGCCAACGGCCTCTTGGAGTTCCCAGCATGCGTGCTGCCCTGCGTACGACCCTCGCCGCCGCCCTCGTCCTCGGCCTCGCCGGCGGTACGGCGGTCGCCGCACCCGCTTTCGCCGACGACCGCCCCTCGACCTCCACCTCCTCTTCCGCCTCCTCTTCCGCCTCCACGGAGCACCGTGCCACGCCGGATGTCGAGGCGCTGGAGAAGGCCATCGCGGGTCTGCCCGACGCGCAGGCGACCGCGGCCGTCGTCCGCGTGGGCGGCAAGGGCCACTGGCGGGGCCTCGCGGGCGTCAGCGATCTGGAGACCGGCGCGCCCGCCCGTGACGACGTCCGCTTCCGCGCAGGTTCCACCACGAAGATCGTGACGGCGGCGCTCACGCTGCGGCTCGTCGCGGACGGCGAACTCGACCTGGACGGCACGGTCCAGGAGTATCTGCCGGGCCTTCTCCCCGCCGACCGCTTCGAGCCCATCACCGTACGACAGCTGCTCAACTACACCAGCGGCCTCAAGCCGGGCGCCTCCCTCGGCAGCACCGGCGAGGAACTCTTCGAGAACCGCTTCAAAACGCTGACGCCCCAGGAGGTCGTCGCGGCATCCGTCGCGGCGGGACCGCTGCACGCACCGGGCGCGGCCCAGCGCTATTCCAACATCCACTACACCGTGCTCGGCCTGATCATCGAGCAGGTCACGGGTGACAGTTACGCCCACCAGGCGTCGCAGCGGATCTTCGAACCGCTCGGCATGCGCGACACGTACTTCCCGGGCTCCGACCCGCGGATCCTCGGCCCGCACCACCGCGGCTACCAGGAGATGAACGGCGAACTCGTCGACGTCACCGAGTGGAACGTGACCGACCGCTTCGCGGCCGGTGACATGATCTCCTCCACCCGGGACCTCGAGCGCTTCCTGAACGCCCTGTTCCGCGGCCGGGTGGTACCGCAGCCGCAGCTGCGGGAGATGTTCACCGTGCCCGAGGTGGACGACATCGAGACCGGCGCCCCGGCGACCAGGGCGGCCGGCCTCGAACGCTTCGAGGTGAACGGCGAGGTGATCTGGGGCAAGACCGGCGCCCGCCCCGGCTTCCACACGGTGATGGCCGCGACCCGCGACCTCTCCCGCACCCTCGTCTACTCGGTCAACGCCACCGACGCCCACCACGACGGCGGCCCGCTGGCGATGCGTTTCGCGTTCCCGGCGTTCAACCGGTAGGTGCGGGTACGACAGCGGCCTCCGCCAACGCTTCGAGCCGCTTGATCTTCCGCCACACCACGTACAGCGGAATCGCCCCGAACACCCCGAAGGCCATGTCGATCACCGACCACCAGAAGGGGATGCCGCGGATCGGCCCGCAGATCAGGGCGAGCGGAATGATCCCGGCACAGGCGATCATGCCGAACTCGATCACCCAGATATTGCGCACCGGATCACGGTAGGGCCCGTAGAACGCCACGGCGATGACGAGGTGTGCGAAGGCCAGCCAGTCGGTGCCGTAGAGCAGGAAGGGGTAGTCCGCATCGGCCGCGTCGAGTCCGGTGCGGACGCGTTCGACCCACTCCACGAGCTGCGGCAGGTGGTCACCGGCGTTCAGCCAGTGCAACAGATCCTCGGCCCACCGCAGTTCGTGGACGAGCGGGAAGGCCGTGACCCCGCTGAGCACCAGACAGACGACGAACAGCACCAACCACGCGCGAATGCCCTTGAGCAGGGCGGCTCTGTCGCTCATGCCAGGAGACTACTCGCCTCTTTGAACGCGTTCAAAAGCCGGGGGTCCTCCACAAGCTCCGCACGAACGGCCATTCCCGAAGAGTTCTTCGCGAAGATGTCTTTGCGAAGAACTCTTTGCGGTCTACGCTGACCGCATGGCTGACGACACAGCGCCCAGCGCGCACCCTGAGCACACGGACCGCCTCCCCGCCTCCGCCCCCACCCCCACCCCCACCCCCGCTTCCGATGACACGGCGTTCCTCGACGCCAAGGGCCTGCGGGCCCTTGCCCATCCCGTACGGGTGCAACTGGTAGGGCTGCTGCGGAAGTTCGGGCCGTCCACGGCGACCCGGCTCGCCGAGCGCCTCGGAGTGAACTCCGGGTCGGCCAGCTACCACCTGCGCCAGCTCGACGCGGCCGGCTTCGTCGAGGAGGACACCGGGCGCGGAAACGCACGCGAACGCTGGTGGCGTGCGGTGCACCGGATGACCGACCTCAGCGACCGCGAGGTGATCGACCAGAACCCCGAGGCAGCGCTCGCGTATCTGCAGTCCGTGGCCTCCACGTACGCCATGCGCACCCAGCAGGCCCTCAGCGAGTTGCAAACCCTGCCCGAGGCCTGGCGGGGCACCTTCGACATGAGCGACCGGGCGCTGCGGCTCACCCCCGCCGAGGCCCGCAGGCTGCGCCAGGAGATGGCGGACCTCCTGGACCGCTACCGGTGGGACACCCCGGAAGCGGCGGCGAGCGCCCCCGAAGGCGCCGAACGGATCGGTGTCATCACCCAGATGCTGCCCGAGCTGGACACTTCGGACAGCGACTCCGGGACGGACCAGTCATGAGGCGGGACATCCCGGCCGCTGTTGACGTCGGGGGCACAGGAAGCCGCGCGGAAGCCGCCGGAGGGGGCGGCACGGAGGGCTTAACCGGGCGGCCGTTCGGGCAGCGGAGCCTGCGGCCGCTGGTCGGCGTCCTCGCCGCGATGGCCATGGCGCTGACCGGGACGCGTATCTCGGTCGTGGCCCTGCCCTGGTTCGTGCTCGTCACGACCGGCAGCGCGACACAGACCGGCCTCGTCGTCTTCTGCGAGATGACGCCGTACGTGGTGGTGAAGGCACTCACCGGTCCCCTCGTGGACCGGATCGGGCCACGAACCGTCTCCTGGGCCGCCGACGTGGCGAGCGCCACGGCCGCGGCCGTGGTGCCGCTGCTTCACCTGCTCGGCCTGCTGTCCTTCCCGGTGCTCCTCGCCCTGGTCGCGGTGATCGGTGCGGCGCGCGGCCCGGGGGATCTGGCCAAGGAGGTCATGGTGCCCGAGGCCGCCGAACGCGGCGCAGTCCGGCTCGAACGGGCCACCGGGGTGTCCGGGGTGATCGAAAGGCTGGCCGCCACGGCCGGTCCGGCGGTCGGCGGTTCGCTCGTGGCGCTACTCGGGCCGATGGCGGGGCTGAGCGTCAACGCGGCCTGTTTCGCGCTCGGTTCAGTGATCATCGGGCTTGCACTGCCGCGCGGGATGGGGCTCGCGGTGCCGCCGGAGAGAGAGCCGACGGGCGCCGGGGCGGCGGCGAGCGGCGCGGGAGCGGGGGGAGCACCGGGAGCACGGGGAGCACGGGGAGCGTGTGCATCGCGGGAAGTGGGTGAATCGAGCGATGGCCCCGGCTACTGGCAGCGGTTCGGCGAGGGCTTTGCCTTTCTGCGCCGCGAGCCGCTGCTCCTCTCCCTCACCGTCATGGTGGGCATCACCAATCTGCTCGACGCGGCGGTCTCCATGGTGCTCATCCCCGTATGGGCGAACGCATCCGGCGGAGGGCCCGAGGCCATCGGTCTGCTCGGCAGTGCGATGGGTGCGGGGGCGGTGGCCGGGAGTCTGATCGCCACGGCCGTCGCGCACCGGCTGCGGCGCAGGGCGACGGTGCTGACCGGGTTCCTGCTGTGCGGGGCGCCGCGCTTCCTGGTCCTCGGCGTCGATCTGCCGCTCGGTGCGGTGATCGCCGTGTTCGTGCTCAGCGGGTTCGGGGCCGGGTTCGTCAATCCGGTCCTCGCCGCGATCCTCTTCGAGCGCGTACCACGCCGCCTGCTCGGCCGCGTCAACGCGCTCGGCGATGCACTCGCCTGGTCCGGCATCCCCCTCGGCGCCCTCCTCGCCGGCGCGGCGGTCGCGGGGGCGGGGCTCACCCCGGTCCTGCTCACCGGCGCAGTCGCCTACTTCCTCACGACGAACCTGGCCGGACTGGCCCACCCCGCCCGCGTATGGGCCCGGCAACGCCAGAGGCGGCCCCGCACATCAGCGGGGCCGCCTCGCGACAACGGGGCACTCAGCCCAGCGAGGTCATCACGTGCTTGATCCGCGTGTAGTCGTCGAATCCGTACGACGAGAGGTCCTTGCCGTAGCCGGACTTCTTGAAGCCGCCGTGGGGCATCTCGGCGACCAGCGGGATGTGGGTGTTGATCCACACACAGCCGAAGTCGAGCACCTTGGACATGCGCATCGCCCGCGCGTGGTCCTTGGTCCACACCGAGGAGGCCAGCGCGTACTCCACGCCGTTGGCGTACTCGACGGCCTGCTCCTCGGAGGAGAAGGACTGGACGGTGATGACAGGACCGAACACCTCGTGCTGGACGATCTCGTCGTCCTGCTTGAGGCCGGAGACGACGGTCGGCGCGTAGAAGTAGCCCTTCTCGCCGACCTGGTGGCCACCGGCCTCGACGCGCGCGTGCGCCGGGAGCCGGTCGATGAAGCCGGAGACCTGGGCAAGCTGGTTGGGGTTGTTCAGCGGCCCGTAGAGGACGTCCTCGTCGTCCGGCATTCCGGTCTTCGTGTCGGCCGCCGCCTTGGCGAGGGCGGTCACGAACTCGTCGTGGATGGACTCGTGCACGAGCACGCGGGTCGCGGCGGTGCAGTCCTGGCCCGCGTTGAAGAAGCCGGCGACGGAGATCTCCTCGACGGCCTTCGCGATGTCGGTGTCCTCGAAGACGACGACGGGCGCCTTGCCGCCGAGCTCCAGGTGGACGCGCTTGAGGTCCTTGGCGGCGGTCTCGGCGACCTGCATACCGGCGCGCACCGAGCCGGTGATGGAGGCCATGGCGGGCGTCTTGTGCTCGACCATCATGCGGCCGGTGTCACGGTCGCCGGTGACGACGTTGAAGACCCCCTTGGGCACGATCGAGCCGATGATCTCGGCCATCAGGACGGTCGAGGCGGGGGTGGTGTCCGAGGGCTTGAGGACGACGGTGTTGCCCGCGGCGAGCGCCGGGGCGAACTTCCAGACGCCCATCATCATCGGGTAGTTCCACGGCGCGACCTGCGCGCAGACACCGATCGGCTCACGGCGCACCATCGAGGTCAGTCCGTCCATGTACTCGCCGGACGCGCGGCCTTCCAGCATCCGGGCCGCGCCCGCGAAGAAGCGGATCTGGTCGACCATCGGCGGGATTTCCTCTTCGCGGGTGAGCCCGATGGGCTTGCCCGTGTTCTCCACCTCGGCCGCGATGAGGTCCTCGGCCCGCTCCTCGAAGGCGTCCGCGATCTTGAGCAGGTACTTCTGGCGCTCGCCGGGTACGAGGTCGCGCCAGGCGGGGAACGCGGCGGCAGCCGCCTCCATCGCGGCGTCGACGTCGGCCTGGCCCGAGAGCGGCGCGGTCGCGTACGCCTCGCCCGTCGCCGGGTTCACCACCTCGGTGGTGCGGCCGTCGGCCGCCTCCCGGAATTCGCCGTTGATGTAGTTCCGCAGACGACGCAGTTCGGTGCTCACTGCCCGGCCTCCTGTTGTGGTGCTTCCCTTGGGCGTACGTACGTCCGTACGTGGTCAGTGGCCGTGGCCGCCCGGTCCGCTCGCGTCCGGTGCCCGGCCTGTCCAGTACGTGAGACCCCACACTAGTCCGAGCGCCGACGCTTTCGACATACCGCTCAGGTCACAACTACGGAATCCGCGCTTCAAGAAGTCCTGGACAACGAATTTCATCGCTCTGGGCTTGCGAGAGTGACGACCTCTCCTGCACAGTGGGCTCGTGGCCAGTCGCAGCGCAGACAACAGTGGCAAGACTCCCGGCAGCGTCGACGCCGTCTCCTTGGCGATCATCGAGCAGCTCCAGGAGGACGGCAGGCGTCCGTACGCCGCCATCGGCAAGGCCGTGGGCCTGTCCGAGGCGGCCGTGCGCCAACGGGTGCAGAAACTGCTCGACCAGGGCGTGATGCAGATCGTCGCCGTCACCGACCCGCTCACCGTGGGCTTCCGGCGGCAGGCGATGCTCGGCATCAACGTCGACGGAGAGCTCGACCCGGTCGCCGACGCGCTGACGGCCATGGACGAAGTCGAGTACGTGGTGCTCACCGCGGGGTCCTTCGACCTGCTCGCGGAGGTCGTCTGCGAGGACGACGACCATCTGCTCGACGTCATCAGCAAGAGGATCCGCACCCTGCCCGGCGTGCGGTCCACCGAGAGCTTCGTCTACCTGAAGCTCAAGAAGCAGACCTATCAATGGGGATCCCGATAACCATGGGCAAGGACCTCTCCCAGACCGCCTACGACCACCTGTGGATGCACTTCACCAGGATGTCGTCGTACGAGAACGCCCCCGTGCCGACCATCGTCCGCGGTGAAGGCACCTACATCTACGACGACAAGGGCAAGCGCTACCTCGACGGCCTCGCCGGCCTGTTCGTGGTCAACGCGGGCCACGGCCGCGTCGAGCTCGCCGAGACCGCCTACAAGCAGGCGCAGGAGCTCGCCTTCTTCCCGGTCTGGTCGTACGCCCACCCCAAGGCCGTCGAGCTCGCGGAGCGCCTCGCGCACCACGCGCCCGGCGACCTGAACAAGGTCTTCTTCACCACCGGCGGCGGCGAGGCCGTCGAGACCGCGTGGAAGCTCGCCAAGCAGTACTGGAAGCTGCGCGGACAGCACACCAAGTACAAGGTCATCTCGCGTGCGGTCGCCTACCACGGCACCCCGCAGGGCGCCCTGTCCATCACCGGACTCCCCGCCCTGAAGGCCCCGTTCGAGCCGCTGGTGCCCGGCGCGCACAAGGTGCCGAACACCAACATCTACCGCGCCCCGATCCACGGCGACGACCCCGAGGCCTTCGGCCGCTGGGCCGCCGACCAGATCGAGCAGCAGATCCTCTTCGAGGGCCCCGAGACCGTCGCGGCCGTCTTCCTGGAGCCGGTGCAGAACGCCGGCGGCTGCTTCCCGCCGCCGCCCGGCTACTTCCAGCGCGTGCGCGAGATCTGCGACCAGTACGACGTGCTGCTCGTCTCGGACGAGGTCATCTGCGCCTTCGGCCGCCTGGGCACGATGTTCGCCTGCGACAAGTTCGGCTACGTACCGGACATGATCACCTGCGCGAAGGGCATGACCTCGGGCTACTCCCCGATCGGCGCCTGCATCATCTCCGACCGCATCGCCGAGCCGTTCTACCAGGGCGACAACACTTTCCTGCACGGCTACACCTTCGGTGGCCACCCGGTCTCCGCGGCCGTCGGCCTCGCCAACCTCGACATCTTCGAGAAGGAGAAGCTGAACCAGCACGTCCTCGACAACGAGGGCGCCTTCCGGGCCACCCTGGAGAAGCTGCACGACCTGCCGATCGTCGGCGACGTCCGCGGCAACGGCTTCTTCTACGGCATCGAGCTGGTCAAGGACAAGGCCACCAAGGAGACCTTCACGGAGGAGGAGACGGAGCGCGTCCTGTACGGCTTCCTCTCCAAGGCCCTCTACGACAACGGCCTCTACTGCCGCGCCGACGACCGCGGCGACCCGGTCGTCCAGCTCGCGCCGCCGCTGGTCGCCGACCAGTCGACCTTCGACGAGATCGAGCAGATCCTGCGCACCGTACTGACGGAGGCGTGGACCAAGCTGTAGTCCCCCTGCCGCAAGTCTGCCGCACACCGGCCCGGGTGCCCCGTTCGAGTGAGAACGCGGCTGCCCGGGCCACGTGTTGTCCGCACTGCCCCGGTTCGTCCCTACGGTGCGTGTGACCTGTCGGCCGCAGTCCTCGTTCGCCCTTACGCGGTACGGGACTTGCCCCACGGTCGCCGTCAGCTCACCGCCGTACCCGACAGAACCGAGGTGTTACGTCATGGTGGCCCCGCCGGACAACAACGTGCTCTGGGCGCATGCCCTGCACGTCTCGCACAATGGCTCACCCGCCCTCACGGGTGTCTCCGTCGAGGCGCGCGAGAGCGAGATCCTCGCCGTCAGCGGACCGCGCGGCAGCGGCAAGACGAGTCTGCTGCACTGCCTGTCCGGCCAACTCCTGCCGCAGCGGGGCGAGGTGTGGTTCAACTCCACGCCCGTGCACACCATGAGCCCCCTCGTACGGGAGCGGCTGCGGCGTGAGCGTTTCGGGTGGATCGGGCCCGAGCCCGACCTCGTGGCCGAACTCACCGCGTGGGAAAACGTTGCGCTGCCGCTGCTGCTGCGCGGCGAACCGCACCGGGCGGCGCGCCGGGCCGCGGCGGATTGGATGGAACGGCTCGACATCGGGGCCTGCGCGGGTGCGCGGCCGCATGCGCTGCTGCAGTCCGAGCGGCAGCGAGTCGCGATCGCCCGCGCCCTGGTCACCGGGCCGACGGTGCTCTTCGCGGACGAGCCGACCGCGCCGCTGCACCGCGCCGAGAGCGCGCACGTCCTGCGCACGCTGACGACGGCGGCGCGCTCGCACGGGTTCACGGTGGTTCTCGCCACCTTCGACCCCGAGGTGGCGGCGATCGCGGACCGTACGGTACGGCTGCTGGACGGCCGCCGGGTCAACTCGGCGCGGGTGCCCGGGCCTTCGGCCGCCGCGGAACCGCTGACTGCGCCGGTGCCGGTGCCGGTGCCGCAGCCCGCGAAGGCCGCTGCCGCCGCACCGGCCGCGCACTCCGCTGCCTCACCGGCCACCCCTCCCCCGGCCGCGCACCCCGCCGCGGTACCGGCCGCCGATGCCCCTGCTTCTGCCACCGCCGCCGTACCGGCCGCCACTGCCCCCGCTTCCGCCACCGCCCCCGTACCGGCCGCCACTGCCCCCGCTTCCGCCACCGCCGCCGTACCGGCCACCTCGCGCACCGCCGCGCACCCCGCCGCGCCCCCGGCCACGCACCCGGCCACGCACCCCGCCGCCCCGCCCGACGAGCCCGCGGGCGCCTCCCCCGGCGTCCCGGCCCCCGCCCCGGAAGGCTCCGCGTGCTCGCTCTCCGTCTGACCCGCGGCACCCATCCCGTCGTCCTGCTCCGTCGGCTCGCGGTCTCGGCCGCCGCGGCAGGCACCGGCTTCCTGCTGCTGAGCACGATGGGCCACGCCCTCGGTCACCCCGGCGCGGGCCGCGCCGGAATGCTCCGGCTCCTGTGGTGTCTGCCGCCGCTCGCCGCGACCGTGCAGCTCGCGGTGGCCGTCGCCCGCACCGACCCGGGCACCCGCGTCCAACGGGGCCTGTCGGCCGTCGGTTTCGGCCCGCACCGCATGATGCTGCTCGCCGCGGTCAACACCCTGATGTCCTGCGCGCTCGGCTCGATGCTCGCACTCGCCTTCTTCCTCCATCTGCGCGGAGACCTCACCGGACTGCCGATGGACGGCGAGGCCGCCGCGCTCCTGGGCGCGGGCCGGAGCCTGCCGTTCGCCGCCGCCCTGACCCTGCTCGCCCTCACCCCGCTCACCGCCGCCGCGGCCTGCGCCCTCGCGCTGCGCCCGCGCCGCCCGCACCCCGGCGAGCTGCTCGCCCCCGCGCGGCCCGAACCACCCGCCCCCGCCCCGACCGGACTGCCGTGGGGCATGGCGCTGATCGCGGCGGGCCTGACCGTGGAGCTGATCGCGGCCGGGCGCGACGGCATGGGGATGCCGCTTCCCGGACATCTGGCGGCGACCCCGGCCGGGGTCCTGGCCGGCTGGGCCGTCACGGCCCTCGGACTCGCGCTCGCGGGCCCCGGCCTCACCCACCTCTGCGGCCGCCTGCTGCAGTCCCGCAGCCCCGATGCCGTGCGGCTGCTCGCGGGCCGGGTGCTGCAGGAAGAGGCCGCACGGATCGGGCGGCCGCTCGGCGTGGTGTGCGCGGTCGTCTCCGCCGCGGTCGCCGCGCTGTTCCTGTACACGGGCCCGGCAAGGTCCTTCGGCCCGCTCACCGCACTCGGCGGCTCCCTGGTGGCGGCCTGCACCCTGCTCGCGCTGCTCACGGCGGCCGTCGAGGCCCGCCAGGCCCGGGCGCACACGAGGACCGTACTGCTGCGGCTCGGGGCTCCCCGGACCGTGCTCAGGTCCGCCGTGGCGCTCAGGACGGCCGTGCTGCTCGCCCTGTTCACGCCGCTGACCTGCGTCATCGCGCTCCTCGCTGCGGCCCCCTTGAGAAACTGAAAAACTTCTCGCCGAGGGCCGATGAGTTCTCCCCCGGCCCGCCGTCTAACCCTGCGTAGCGAACGACATCGACACAGGAGCGGATGACAATGGCGGACAACGCGTACCAGCAGATGGTCTTCATCAACCTCGCGACGAAGGACCTCGACGCGGCGAAGAAGTTCTACACGGAACTGGGTTACACCATCAACCCCCAGTTCAGCGACGAGAACACCGCCTCGGTGGTGATCAGCGACAGCATCGTGATCATGCTGCTCACGGAGGCGAAGTTCGGCGAGTTCGCCTCGAAGCCGCTCGCCGACTCCAAGGCGGCCAACGAGACGCTGATCGCTCTGAGCGCCGAGAGCCGCACCGCGGTGGACGAGCTGTGCGACCGCGCGCTCGCCGCCGGCGGCTCCCCCGCGAAGGACCCCCAGGACTACGGCCAGATGTACGGCCGCTCCTTCCAGGACCCGGACGGCCACCACTTCGAGGTCATGTGGATGGACCCGGCCATGGTCGAGGGCTGATCCTGGAAGCAGTGCTGATCCTGGAAGCAGGCCCGATCCTGGAAGCAGCAAGGCGTCCCCGGCGAGCAAGCGGAGGCCCGAGATGGCCGGAGTCACGAACACCCCGACGCGCCTCACGCAGGGCACCCGCACCCCGGGCGGGATCGGGGAGTCCACGCTCCGGCCCGACGGGACGCTCAAGACGACGGGCGAGTTCGCCTATGCCTCGGACCTCTGGCACGAGGACATGCTGTGGGGCCACACCCTGCGCGCCCCGCACGCGCACGCCCGTATCACCCGCCTGGACACCGGTCCGGCCCTGAGCCTTGCCGGTGTCCGGGCGGTTCTCAGCCACGAGGACCTCCCGCACGCGAAGAAGTACGGCCTGGAGATCACCGACCAGCCCGTCCTGTGCGACGGCCGGGTCCGCTTCCACGGCGAACCCGTCGCCCTGGTCGCGGCCGATCATCCGGAGACCGCGCGGCGGGCCGCGGAACGGATCATCGTCGAGTACGAGGTGCTGCCCGCCCTCACCGACGAGGCCACCGCGACCGCCCCGGACGCCCCCGTACTGCATCCGGACCGCGAGGACGCGCACGCCCGTCACGTACCGCACCCCAACATCCTGCACCGCCAGCCGGTCACCCGCGGCGATCTGGCGGCGGCCCGGGCCCGCGCCGATGTGATCGTGTCCGGGGACTACGAGGTCGGCATGCAGGACCAGGCCTTCCTCGGCCCCGAATCGGGCCTCGCGGTACCGGCCGAGGACGGCGGGATCGACCTGTACGTGTCCACGCAGTGGCTGCATGCGGACCGCAGGCAGATCGCCCCGGTGCTCGGACTGCCCGAATCGAAGGTGCGGCTCACGCTCTCAGGCGTCGGCGGCGCCTTCGGCGGCCGCGAGGACCTGTCGATGCAGGCGCACGCCTCACTGCTCGCACTGCACACGGGCCGCCCGGTGAAGATGGTCTACAACCGGTACGAATCCTTCTTCGGTCATGTCCACCGCCACCCCGCGAAGCTGCACTACGAGCACGGAGCCACCCGCGACGGCAAACTGACGCATGTGGCCGCGCGGATCGTGCTCGACGGCGGCGCCTACGCCTCCTCGACCCCGGCGGTGGTCGGCAACGCGGCCTCGCTCGGCCTCGGCCCGTACGACTGCCCGGTGGCCGCCATCGAGGTGCTCGGCCTGTACACCAACAACCCGCCCTGCGGGGCGATGCGCGGCTTCGGCGCGGTGCAGGCCTGCTTCGCCTACGAGTCCCAGATGGACCGGGTGGCAGCCGAACTCGGCCTGGACCCGGTGGACTTCCGGCAACGCAACGCCATGCGGCAGGGCTCGGTCATGCCGACCGGGCAGCGCGTGGACTCCCCCGCCCCGGTCGCCGAACTCCTGCGCCGCGTCAAGGAACTGCCCCTGCCGCCCGAGGCCCCCTGGGAGGCTGCGGGCGGCCCGGCGGACCTGCGGGAACTGCCCGGCGGCCTGTCCAACACGACGCACGGCGAAGGCGTCGTACGGGGTGTGGGCTATGCGGTCGGCATCAAGAACGTCGGCTTCTCCGAAGGCTTCGACGACTACTCCACCGCCCGCGTCCGCCTCGAAGTCCTCGCCGGGCAGCCCGTGGCGACCGTGCACACGGCGATGGCCGAGGTGGGGCAGGGCGGGGTGACGGTGCACGCCCAGATCGTCCGCAGCGAACTGGGCGTCTCGCAGGTGACACTGCGGCCCGCGGACACCTCGGCGGGCAACGCGGGCTCGACCTCCGCGTCCCGGCAGACGTACGTCACCGGTGGTGCGATCAAGCACACCTGCGAGGAGGTCCGGGCGGCCGTACTGGCCCTCGGGCAACGGAAGTTCGGCTGGCCCTCCGTGACGGGCCTGCGGCTCGCGGGCGGCAAGGTGACGGGGGCGGACGGCGAGATCCTCGCCGAACTCGCGGACGTCCTCGGCACCGAGGCCGTCGACGTGGAACGGGAATGGCGCCACCGGCCCACCAAGGCCTTCGATCCGGTGACCGGACAGGGCGACGGGCATGTGCAGTACGCCTTCGCGGCACACCGCGCGGTGGTCGAGGTGGACGTGGAACTCGGCCTGGTGAAGGTGGTGGAGCTGGCCTGCGCCCAGGACGTCGGCAAGGCGCTGAACCCGCTCTCGGTCCTCGGCCAGGTCCACGGCGGCTCGACGCAGGGCCTCGGGCTCGCGGTCATGGAGGAGATCGTCCTCGATGCCTCGGCTTCCCTGGTCCGCAACCCGTCCTTCACGGACTACCTGATCCCGACGATCCTCGACACCCCGCCGATGCCCGTCGACCTCCTGGAACTCGCCGACCCGCACGCCCCCTACGGCCTGCGCGGCGCGGGCGAGGCCCCGACGCTGTCCTCGACCCCGGCGATCGTCGCGGCCATCCGCCGGGCGACGGGCCGCGACCTGCGGAGGGTGCCGGTGCGTCCGGAGCACATCGTCGACCTTTCCAGCCCCGCCGGCAATCCCGGCCCCGCAGGCAACCCCAGCCCCGCCGGCGTTTGAGGCGATCCGAACGAAGTTCGGATGCGGGGGTCCGGGGGCAGAGCCCCCGGTTTCGGGAAGGGGCGGGGCGGGGCGGGGAGAAAGCGCCGCAGGCCCCCCCCGCTCACCCACCGACAGCGGCCCCGGGGTGATCACCACTCACTGATAAGCGGCTCACCCGGCTCCCGGCGGTGCCAGGACTCCGTGAGACGGTCCAGCCGCGCGGGGGCAGCGATACCACGCACCACGGCGATCCGACCGTCCGCGAGATCGAAGGTCACGGCGCCGACCACCCGCCCCTCAGGGATGAACAGGATGGCGGGCCCGCCGTTGACCCACGCGAAGTGAACGGCGGACACCCCACCCGCCAAGCGCTGCTTCGCAGGCGTGGAGCGGAACCCGGCCCGTGCGATGGCCGCGATGCGCTCCGGGGTGTCGTAGCGCATCAGCTTCGCACTCAGGCCCGCGCCGTCCGATACGGCGGTCGCGTCATCGGTGAGCAGCGCCACCAGACGCTCGGTGCGCCCCGAGGTCGCGGCGATCATGAACTCCTCGACGAGCCTGCGCGCGGAGGCGGGATCGACCTCGCCGCGGCGGCGCGCGGCGGTGACGCGGCCGCGCGCCCGGTGCAGGTGCTGCTGGCTCGCCGACTCGCTGATGTCGAGGATCTCCGCGATCTCGGCATGGCTGTGCGAGAACGCCTCCCGCAGGAGATAGACCGCCCGCTCCACCGGGGAGAGCCGCTCCATCAGCGTCAGCACGGCGAGGGAGACCGATTCGCGCTGCTCGAAGGTCTCGGCGGGCCCGAGCATCGGATCGCCTTCGAGGAGCGGCTCGGGCAGCCAGGCGCCGAAAGTGCGTTCATGGCGGGCCTGGGCCGAGCGGAGCCGGTCCAGGCACAGGTTGGTGACCACCTTGGTCAGCCAGGCCTCGGGCACCCTGATCCGCTGCCGGTCCGCGGCCTGCCACTGCAGGAACGCGTCCTGGACGATGTCCTCGGCATCCCCGGCCGAGCCGAGCATGCGGTAGGCCAGCGAGGCGAGCCGGCGGCGGCTCGCTTCGAAGAGGCCGGTGTCGAAGCGGTCGACGGCTGCACTGTCCACGGGCATCACCTCAGAGTCCGTCCGGCCGGTCACGGGAGTCCGTCCGGCCGCTCACGCCCGGGATACGGCGGCCTTCTCGTGCGCCGCCGCCGTGGTGGAGCCGTCGGACGACGCGACCAGGCGGTGCCTGCGCTTGGGAAGTCCGAACGTCGGGTGCGCGGTGGCCCACAGCGAGCCTTTGATGATGACCGCCTTGATCCGCGCAGCCTTCCGGCCGCCCACGTACTTCGGCTTGCCCTGCGCCTGCGCGTCGATCGGCTGCAGGATCCCGTCCCGTCGCCCGAGGCTGATGTGGTTGAGGGTGTACACGAGCTTGGTGTGCGGGACCTCGCGTCCGGTGAGCCGGGCGAGGAGCGCCTCGATCGCCTGCATGGCGGTGTAGCCGGCCGAGCCGCAGGACATGGGCAGCGGCAGCCCGTTGTCGCCGACGGCGTGCACGGCGTCGCCGATCGCGTACACCTCGGGGTGTGAGACCGAGCGCATGGTGCGGTCGACGACGATCCGCCCGCTCCCGGTCACCTCCAGGCCGCTGACGGCCGCGAGCGGGCCGACCGCGAAACCGGCCGTCCACACGGTCGCGTCGGAGGTCACCTCGGTGCCGTCGGAGCAGCGCACCCGTGCGGCTTCCACGGATGCGACGGTGGTGTGCTCCAGGACCGTGATGCCGAGGCGTTCGCAGGCTCGGCGCAGGTGGCCGCGGGCCCCGGTGCCGAGCCTTTCACCGAGCTCGCCGCGGGCGATCAGGGTCACGGAGAGCCCGGGCCGGTTCTCGGCGAACTCGGTGGCGGTCTCGATGCCGGTCAGTCCGTCGCCGACGACCACGACGCGGCCTCCTTCGCCCAGCCCGTCCAGGCGGGAGCGCAGCCGCAGCGCCGCGGGCCGGGCGGCCACGTCGAAGGCGTGCTCGGCGACCCCGGGGACGCCGTGGTCTGCGGCGCGGCTGCCGAGCGCGTAGAAGAGCGTGTCGTAGCCGAGCTCGGCGCCGCCCTCGTCATCCGCCACGGTGACGGTCCGGCGCTCCGGGTCGAGTGCGGTGACCCGTCCCAGGCGCAGGCGGATGCCCGTACCGGCGAAGATGTCGGCGAGCCTGCGGGGCTCGACCTCGTGGCCGGCCGCGAGCTGGTGCAGACGCATCCGCTCGACGAAGTGCTCCGCCGCGTTGACCACGGTGATCTCGGCGTCCTCGGCGGAAAGCCGGCGCGCCAGGACCCCGGCCGCGTAGGCCCCTGCGTAGCCGGCGCCGAGGACGAGGATGCGGTGCTTCATGGGGTGCTCCGATCGGGTCGGTGGGTCGCGTGTCCGTGTCGCTGTCGATCTCTGTGCCTGTGTCGCTGGCTGCGTCGCTGTCCGTGTTGCTGTCTGTGTCGCTGTCTCTGTCCGTCTCGCTGCTTGAACGGGACAGCCTGCCGATCCCTGACAGACAGCACGTGTGAGGTGAGCCACAGGGCCTCGCCTCCTCCTGCGAGCGACGCCGGAGGCGGCGATGGCGCCGCGGATCGCACCGGTGGACGCGGTGGAGGAGACCGCCGAGACGCTGCGGCGGCTCAGACCCCCAGAGCCACGACCTCCGCCGCATCGAACGCCACCCCGACCGCGCTCCCCTGCTCGGGCGCGTCCCGCAGCGCGCAGGCCGCCTCGATGCGGGGCGCGTTCGAGGGCTGCAGCTGCAGCGTGACATGCGTCCCGCGGAAGGTGCGGGCGGCGACCATGCAGGTCAGCTGGGCTTCGGCGGTCGGCACCAGACGTACGCCCGCGGGCCGTACCAGGAGCGGGCAGGGACCGGAAGGCGTGTCCGGCGGGACGGGGATCTTGCCCCAGACGGTGTCGGCCGCCTCCCCCGTCACCATCGCCTCGACCACGTTGTCGAAGCCGAGGAAACGGGCCACGAAGGCGTCCGCGGGCCGCTGCCACACCTCCAGCGGCGCCCCGGACTGGGCGATCCGCCCCTCGCGCATGACGACGACCCGGTCCGCGAGGGCGAAGGCCTCGCCCTGGTCGTGGGTGACGGCGAGGACGGTGGTGCCCAGTTCACCGAAGAGCTCCCGCAGTTCGACCACGAGGCGTTCGCGGAGCGAGCGGTCGAGCTGGCCGAGCGGTTCGTCGAGCATCAGGAGCCGCGGCCGCGGCGCGAGGGCGCGGGCCAGCGCCACCCGCTGCTGCTCGCCGCCGGAGAGCGAGCCGATGGCCCGGCGCCCTGCGCCCGGCAGCCCGACCAGGTCCAGCAACTCGGCCACCCGCTTGGCCTGTTCGGCCTTCGAGGCGCCGTGCATACGCAGCCCGAAGGCCACGTTCCCGCCCACATCACGCTGCGGGAACAGCTGATGGTCCTGGAACATCAGACCCACGCCCCGTCGGTGCGCGGGCGTACCCCGCTGGTCGCGCCCGCCGAGCAGCACCCGCCCAGAGTCGATGCCCTGCAGCCCCGCGACCACCCGAAGCAGCGTCGACTTGCCGCTCCCGCTCGGGCCGAGCACACAGACGATCTCGTGCTCGGCGACCTCCAGGTCCACGGCGTCCAGCGCCGTATGCCCGCCGAATCGGACCCGTACGTCCGACAGGCCGAGCAGGGTCGGCGAGCCTGTCTCACCACGGACGGTCATCGGAACTCCCCCGGCTTGACGGTCATCAGAACTCCCCGGTCCGGTCCGTGCGCATCCGCTCCAGGAGCAAGAGCGACACCGCGCACACCAGCATCAGGAGGGTGGAAAGGGCCATCGCCTGCCCGTAGTTCAGCTCCCCGGCCCGCCCGAGCAGCGTGGCCACGGCGACTGGCAGGGTCGGATTATCCGGCCGGGCGATGAACACGGTCGCCCCGAACTCGCCGAGCGAAACGGCGAAGGCGAAACCGGCCGCGATGAGCAGCGCCCGCCGTACGAGCGGCAGATCGACCTCGCGCCACACCCGCCACGGCGAGGCCCCGAGCACGGCCGCCGCCTCCCGCAGCCGCTCGTCGACGGCCCGCAGCACGGGCAGCATCGTGCGTACGACGAAGGGGACGCCGACCAGTGCCTGGGCCAGCGGCACCAGGATCCAGGAGGCACGCAGGTCGAGCGGCGGCTCGTCGAGCGTGATCAGGAACCCGAAGCCGACGGTCACCGCCGAGACCCCGAGCGGCAGCATGAGCAGCGCGTCGAAGCCGCGTACGAGACGGCCCGCGCGGCGGGTGAGCGCCATCGCCGCGAGCCCGCCGATCAGCACGGCGATGGCGGTGGCGACCACCGCGTACTCCAGTGAGTTGCCCACGGCGTCGATCGGCGGGACGAGGAAGGCCCCGCCTTCCGCAGAGGTCAGCGCCCGGAAGTAGCCGAGCCCGAGGCCGCCTGCGGTGGCGAAGGAGCGCTGCACGAGCACCCCGAGCGGCAACACGATCAGCAGCGCGACGGTCAGCAGCACCCCGGCGAGCAGCGCCCACTGCCCAGCACCGCGGGGTTTGCGTGCCGTCTGCGCCGGATCGACAAGTCTCAGTGTCGACTCACGGCGCCGTACGGTCCAGGCGTGCAGGGCGAGGATCGAGAGCACCGCCACGAACTGCACCATCGTCAGCACGGCGGCCGTGTCGAGGGCGAGCAGCTGAGCAGTCTGCCGGTAGATCTCCACTTCGAGCGTGGCGAACGAGGGCCCGCCGAGGATCATGACGACGCCGAAGGAGCTGAAGGTGAACAGGAACACCATCAGCGCGGCCGCCGCGACCGCAGGACCGAGCGCGGGCAGGGTCACCTTGCGCCAGGCCGCGAAGCGCGAGGCACCGAGCATCCGCGCGGCCTCCTCCTGCCGCGGGTCGAGCTGCGACCAGAGCCCGCCGACGGTGCGGACGACCACCGCGTAGTTGAAGAAAACATGCGCAAGGAGAATCGCCCAGACCGTGGTGTCCAGACGCATCCCCCATGCCTCGTCGAGCAGCCCGCCGCGCCCGAGCAGCGCCAGAAAGGCGGAGCCGACGACGACGGTGGGCAGCACGAACGGGACGGTGACCACGGCACGCAGGAGCTGCTTGCCGGGGAAGTCGAAGCGCGCGAAGACATACGCGCCGGGGAGCGCGATCAGGAGCGTGAGCGCGGTCGAGGCGAGCGCCTGCCAGGTGGTGAACCACAGGACGTCGAGGATCACCGGATCGGCGAGCACCTCGCCGAACCGGCCGAAGCGCCAGCTCCCGTCAGCCTCCTTCAGACCACGGCCGACGATCGACGAAACCGGATAGGCGAAGAACAGCGCGAAGAACACGACCGGCACGACCAACAGGCCGAACCGGATCGCGCCACCCTTCACATCCCGCACAGACACCGCCCGTACAGGCACCTTCCGCACAGGCCCCTTCCCTGCAGGCCCCTCCCTTACAGGCAGGTCTACTTCACGACGACCGACTGCCACGACTTGATCCAGTCCTCACGGTTGTCCGCGATCTTCTTCGGATCCATGGTCTGCGGGTCGACGGCCTGCTCGCCGAACTCCGTGAACAGGCTCGGCAGCTCGGCGCCTTCGATCACCGGGTTGACGAACATCTGCAGCGGCATGTCCTCCTGGAACTGCTTCGAGATCAGGAAGTCGATCAGCGCCTTGCCGCCCGCCTCGTTCTTCGCACCCTTCAACAGCCCCGCGAACTCGGTCTGCCGGAAGCAGGTGCCGGTGGCGACGCCGGTCGGCGCCTCCTTGGGCTTGTCCTCGGCGTAGAGAACCTCGACGGGCGGGCTGGAGGCATACGAGACGACGAGCGGCCGGTCGGCCTTCGCCTTCTTGCCGCCGGCCGAGCCGGAGAACTCCTCGTTGTACGCCTGCTCCCAGCCGTCGACGACCTTGACGCCGTTGTCCTTCAGCTTGGACCAGTAGTCCTGCCAGCCGTCGTCGCCGTACTTCGCGGCCGTGCCGAGCAGGAAACCGAGGCCGGGCGAGGAGGTCGCCGCGTTCTCGGTGACGAGCAGGTCCTTGTACTCGGGCTTGACCAGATCG
Organism: Streptomyces lothianensis; assembly: GCF_047779955.1. Taxonomy (NCBI): domain Bacteria; kingdom Bacillati; phylum Actinomycetota; class Actinomycetes; order Kitasatosporales; family Streptomycetaceae; genus Streptomyces; species Streptomyces lothianensis. The sequence goes on from NZ_JBLMKT010000049.1 coordinate 127,144, forward strand.
TCGAACGTCTGCGGCGGGTCGAGCTTCTTCTCCTCGAAGTACGCCTTGTCGTAGTTGACGCAGATGTCGCCGGTGTCGATGGGCGTGACACGGTGCTTGCCCTGATCGAGCTGCAGACCGGCCGGAACCTTGTCCAGCCCCTCCGCCTCGTACGCCTCGAAGATCTCGTTGTCGAGGGCGCGCGAGAGCAGCGTGTTGTCGACGCCGAAGAAGACATCGCCCTGCGGGTTGCCCTTGGAGAGCACGGCCTTGTTGACGGCCTCGCCCGCATCACCGCTCTTGAGGACCTGGACCTTGTAGCCGGACTGCTTCTCGAACGCCGCGAGCACTTCCTTCGAGGCATTGAAGGAGTCGTGGCTGACGAGGGTGACGGTCTTGGAGCCTGAATCCTCGCCGGACCCGGTGCCCGACGACTCGCCACTGCCGCAGGCGGCTAGAGCGAGCAGACCGAGGCCGGTGGCCACGGCGGTGACGGTGACGCTTCTGGTGTTGCTCACTGATTCCTCCTGGAAGTGACCAGGAAGAGACGCGGCCCCGCCCGGAGACCGCCGAGGGTTTCCGGGCAGGGCGCAACAGCATGGAGTGGTGACCGAACTTCCTACCCAGAATGACCTGGGCAAGGTTCAGAGGGTCTGCGGCGGCCGGATCGTGCTGATCTTGGCGTCCGCACTCTCAGCGCTGTGGCGCTCCCCTGTCGGAATATGCAGATGTTTCCAGCCAGGCTACCTGGTGGCCGCCGGACACCCGTACGGGTCTCAGCGCTCGGACGCCGTACGCGTACCGGAGCACCCTCTCACGCAGCTCAGCGCTCGGAAGCCGCAAGCTGACCGCAGGCCCCGTCGATCTCCTGCCCCCGGGTGTCCCGGATCGTCACCGGAACCCCATGCGCGGCGATCGCCTCGACAAAAGCCTTCTCGTCCTCGGGCCGCGAGGCCGTCCACTTGGAGCCGGGCGTCGGATTCAGCGGAATCAGGTTGACGTGCACCCGCTTCCCCTTGAGCAGCCGCCCGAGCAGGTCCCCACGCCAGGCCTGGTCGTTGATGTCCCGGATCAGCGCGTACTCGATGGAAATCCGGCGCCCCGACTTCTCCGCGTACTCCCACGCGGCATCGAGCACCTCCCGCACCTTCCACCGCGTATTGACCGGTACGAGGGTGTCGCGCAGCTCGTCGTCCGGAGCATGCAGCGAAACGGCGAGCCGGCACTTGAAGCCCTCGTCGGCGAAGCGCAGCATCGCCGGAACCAGCCCGACGGTGGAGACAGTGATCCCCCGCTGACTCAGACCCAGCCCATCGGGCTCCGGGTCGGTCAGCCGCCGAATGGCCCCCACCACCCTGTTGTAGTTGGCGAGCGGCTCACCCATCCCCATGAACACGATGTTGGACAGCCGCGCCGGCCCGCCCGGCACCTCCCCGTCCCGCAGCGCCCGCATACCGTCCACGATCTGGTGCACGATCTCGGCGGTCGACAGGTTCCGGTCAAGGCCGGCCTGCCCTGTCGCACAGAACGGACAGTTCATCCCGCACCCGGCCTGCGACGAGATACACATCGTCACGCGGTCGGGATACCGCATGAGCACGGACTCGACGAGCGTCCCGTCATGCAGCTTCCACAGGGTCTTGCGGGTGGTGTCGTCATCACAGGAGATATGCCGCATGACGGACATCAGCTCCGGCAACAACGCCTCCTGCAGCTTCCCGCGCGAGGCGGCCGGAATATCCGTCCACTCGGCAGGATCATGGGCATACCGCGCGAAGTAGTGCGCGGACAGCTGCTTCGCACGAAACGGCTTCTCCCCGACAGCGGCGACAGCGTCCTTGCGCTCAGCAGGCGAAAGATCGGCAAGATGCCGCGGCGGCTTCTTGGCTCCGCGGGGGGCGACGAATGTAAGTTCTCCGGGCTTAGGCATGGCTGTACCAGTGTCGCAGACAAATGGACATGCCCTGCGGTCGCCACTGTGGAGGGTTCGGAGGGCAGCCGCCGCTACCTGCGCACGCTGCGGGCCAGCCAGGGGGTCAGGAGGGTGCTGGGGATCAGTTCCCTGTAGGTCTCGTCGCCCGGGAGCGGGACGATCAGCCACTGGCCCGGTGGGAAGAACTTGCCCTTCACGTACGCCAGGCCGCCGTAGACGGAGCGGAGGAAGGCCGGTACCGCGTCTCGCGGGACATCGTGGAAGTCCACTCCGTCGACGGTGATCGTGGCGTCGTCCTCGGGGAAGAGGCGCACGCTGACCACGGGGGCTCCGCCCAGTTCGACGAACGCCTCGTGCGGCAGCGAGCCGTCCGGGTCGAGGACGGTGAAGGCACCTGCCGAGGTCCGTCGTGAGGTCTGGTCCGCGCCGATGGAGTCTTCGACGGTCATCTCGCGGTTCTGTTCCTCCGCGATCGTGTGGAGAGCGGTGACGGCGGATTCGGTGGTCGGCAGGTGCGGGTGATCCATATGGATGATCATGTCGTACCCGCACGGCGGTCTCGCATCCGGATGCGCCTGCATGCCCCGTATGCGCCCGTACGCGGTCGCATACGGCACGGAGCCCGTCCCCGGAAGGACGAGCCCCGTGCCGTACGAACCGGACAAGACGAGCCGTCGTCAGCCGGTGCCGACGAAGACCACGAACAGGAGCCACACCACCGGTGCCGTCGGCAGGAGGGAGTCGAGGCGGTCCATGATGCCGCCGTGGCCCGGCAGGAGCGTGCCCATGTCCTTGATGCCGAGGTCGCGCTTGATCATCGACTCGCCGAGGTCACCGAGCGTGGCGCTCGCCGCGACCGCGAGGCCGAGCAGCAGGCCCTGCCACCACGCGCCGTCGTCGATGAGGAACTGCATGCACAGTGCGCCCGCGACCATCGCGAAGGAGACCGCGCCGAGCAGTCCTTCGCGTGTCTTGCCGGGGCTGATGCGCGGCGCCAGCTTGTGCTTGCCGAAGCGCCAGCCGACCGCGTACGCGCCCGTGTCGCTGACCACCGTCAGGAGCAGGAAGGTCAGGACCCGCTGCGGACCGTCGTCCGCCGTGAGCATCAGGGCGACGAAGGTGGCGAGGAACGGCACGTAGAAGGCGGCGAAGACGCCGGCTGTGACGTCCTTGAGGTAGCCCTCGGGGGGTTCCGTCATCCGCCAGACCAGGACCGCGAGCGCGGTCAGGGCCATCGCCACCCAGGCGCCCTCGGCGCCGCGGATGTATCCCGCGACGACCATGGCCGCGCCGCCGACGGCGAGCGGCACAAGCGGCGCCTTGATCTGCTTGCGCTCCTGCAGGCGTGTGGTGAGTTCCCACAGGCCGACCACGACGGCGAGCGCTATGACGCCGACGAAGACCGCCTTGACGATGAAGAGCGAGGCGATGATCACCGCACCGAGGCCGACACCGACGCCTATGGCCGCGCGCAGGTCGCGGCCTGCCCGCTTCTTCTGCCTGGAGGCAGGAGCGGCGGGAGCGGCAGGAGTGTCGGGGGTGGCCGAGGCGTCGGGGGTGGCAGGGGTGGCCGACGCGGGGTGTGTGTGCGGCGGGGTGCCCGGCACCGACGGAGCCCCGGCCTGCGCACTGTGGTCCCCGGCCTGGGGCGCCGCGTGGCGCGGCGGCTCGGGCTGTTCACCCGAAGGTGCGGGGGCTGCGCTGGGCATGGGCTCCTGTGGCATCTCGTCGCGGAACAGGGGGCCGCTCAGCCGAGAGGCCCCCGTTCCGTACTGGTCCTGGTCCATGCCCGGTCCGCCCGCTGCCGTCCGCATGGGTGCGACGTCGGCATCCGGCAGGACGGGCATGGGCCGGGTCTGCTGAACTTCCGGCTCATCGTAGGCAGGACCCGCCTCGGGGCGCCCCTGGACAGGGCCCATCTCGGGCGGCCCCCAATAGCCGGCCTGCGGCGGAGCCCCCCAGGAAGAGTCGTTCATCAGACCTCGAGCAGCTCGGCTTCCTTGTGCTTGAGCAGCTCGTCCACCTGTGCGACGTACTTCGAGGTGGTGTCGTCGAGCTCCTTCTCGGCGCGCCGGCCCTCGTCCTCGCCGACCTCGCCATCCTTGATCGCCTTGTCGATCGTCTCCTTGGCCTTGCGGCGCACGGAGCGGATCGAGATCTTGGAGTCCTCGGCCTTGCCCTTGGCGACCTTGATGAACTCGCGGCGGCGCTCCTCGGTCAGCTCCGGGAAGACCACCCGGATGATGTGACCGTCGTTGCTCGGGTTGACGCCCAGGTCGGAATCGCGGATCGCCTGCTCGATGTTGCGCAGGGCGCTCTTGTCGAACGGGGTCACCACGGCCATCCGCGGCTCGGGCACGGAGAACGAGGCCAGCTGGTTGATCGGCGTCAGGGCGCCGTAGTAGTCGGCCACGATCTTGTTGAACATCGCCGGGTGCGCACGCCCGGTGCGGATCGCGGCGAAGTCGTCCTTGGCGACCAGGACGGCCTTCTCCATCTTCTCCTCGGCCTCGAGGAGGGTCTCTTCGATCACCACTTGCTCCTGCGTGTCTTGAGTGGCCCGGCATGCACGGGGCGGCCGGCTAGGTCCGTCTCTTTCCTGCACGGTGTCCGACCGGCAGGGGCTTTGTCCATCCCCGTACCGACGCCGCCGAAGCCGCGGGCCCGGCGGCGGACGGTACGGGATGTCCCCCGGAGCGACCATGTCCTCCGGATTGCTCCGGACTGCTCCGGATTGCTCCGGATTGCTCCGGAAGGAACAGTCAGCTCCCGGAAGGAACCGTCAGCTCCGGGTGCCCCGGTCGCTCACGAGCGTGCCGATCTTCTCACCCTTGACGGCGCGGGCGATATTGCCCTCCGCCAGAAGTTCGAAGACGAGGATCGGCAGCGCGTTGTCCCGGCACAGGGTGATCGCGGTCATGTCGGCGACCTTGAGGTCACGCGTGATGACCTCGCCGTATTCGAGGGCGTCGAACTTGACCGCGTCGGGGTTCTTGTTCGGGTCGGAGTCGTAGACCCCGTCGACACCGTTCTTGCCCATGAGCATCACCGAGGCGTCGATCTCCAGGGCGCGCTGCGCGGCGGTGGTGTCGGTGGAGAAGTACGGCATGCCCATACCGGCGCCGAAGATGACGACGCGGCCCTTCTCCAGGTGCCGTACGGCGCGCAGCGGGATGTACGGCTCCGCGACCTGGCCCATGGTGATGGCGGTCTGGACGCGGGAGTCGATGCCTTCCTTCTCCAGGAAGTCCTGCAGGGCGAGGCAGTTCATGACCGTGCCGAGCATGCCCATGTAGTCGGAGCGGGCCCGGTCCATGCCGCGCTGCTGCAGCTCGGCGCCGCGGAAGAAGTTGCCGCCGCCGATGACCACGGCGATCTGCGCGCCGTCGCGGACGACCGCGGCGATCTCGCGGGCGATGGCGTGCACCACGTCGGGGTCGACGCCGAGACCGCCGCCGCCGGCGAAGGCCTCACCGGAGAGCTTCAGCAGGAAGCGGCCGGACTTCTTGCCGTCGGTGCTGTGGCCGGCATGGGACATGGGGTTCTCCCTTGTGGTGCTGTGGTGCACGTCCGTCACGCGCATCGGTGATGCACATACGAGAAGGCCATTGCCGGGGCTGGGATCTCCCTGCGCGGCAATGGCCTCCTCGTCAGTTCTGCGGTCGTCCGCCCGTCCGCGAGGCGTGGGCGGGCGACTGCCATCGACCCTATCGGGGTCTACCGTCGGTCGCGGTACGGACTCAGATGCCGACCTTGATGCGCGAGAAGCGCTTCAGGGTGACACCGGCCTCGGCCAGGACCTTCTCGACGGTCTTCTTGTTGTCCAGCGCGTAGGGCTGACCCAGGAGGGTGGCCTCCTTGAAGAAGCCGTTGACGCGACCCTCGACGATCTTCGGGAGCGCGGCCTCCGGCTTGCCCTCGGCGCGGGTGGTCTCCTCGGCGACGCGGCGCTCCGACTCGACGACCTCGGCCGGAACGTCCTCACGGGAGAGGTACTTCGGCGCGAAGGCGGCGATGTGCTGCGCGATGCCCTTGGCGGTCTCGGCGTCGGCCTTGTCGAACTCGACGAGAACACCGATCTGCGGGGGCAGGTCGGGCATCGTGCGGTGCATGTAGGCGTAGACGAAGCCGTCACCGAACTGCGCGAAGCGGTCCAGGACGATCTTCTCGCCGAGGTTGGCGTTCGCCTCGTCGACGAAGGCCTGCACGGTCTTGCCGGCCTCGATCTCGGAGGCGAGCAGCGCCTCGAGGTCGGCCGGGGAGGTCTTCGCGACGTGCTCGGCGATCTGGTTGGCGACGGCCTGGAACTTGTCACCCTTGGCGACGAAGTCGGTCTCGCACTTCAGCTCGACGATGACACCGGAGGTGTTGTCGTCGGCGATGAGGGAGACGACGGCGCCGTTCTCGGCGGAGCGGCCCTCGCGCTTGGCGACGCCCTTCTGGCCCTTGATTCGGAGCGCCTCGACGGCCTTGTCGACGTTGCCCTCGGCCTCGTCGAGCGCCTTCTTGCAGTCCATCATGCCTGCGCCGGTGAGCTCACGGAGCTTCTTGACGTCGGCGGCGGTGTAGTTCGCCATGATTCAGTGAATCTTTCTCGAAGTCTGTGTACGGGGGGACGGCGGGGGCTTGGTCGGCCCCCGCCGTCACTTACCGAAACTGGAACCCAGGGGTGAGATTCAGGCCTGCTCGGCCGGCTTCTCGGCCTCGGCGGGCTTCTCGGCCTCAGCCGGCTTCTCGGCGGCCGGGGCCTCCTGGGCGTCAGCCTTCTTCTCGCCCTCGAGGAGGTCGCGCTCCCACTCGGCGAGCGGCTCGCCGGCCTGCTTCTCGCCCTTGCCCTCGCCGGCACCACCGGAACGGGCGATGAGGCCCTCGGCGACGGCGTCGGCGATGACGCGGGTGAGCAGCGTGACGGAGCGGATCGCGTCGTCGTTGCCGGGGATCTTGTAGTCGACCTCGTCGGGGTCGCAGTTGGTGTCGAGGATCGCGACGACCGGGATGTTCAGCTTGCGAGCCTCGCCGACGGCGATGTGCTCCTTCTTGGTGTCCACGATCCAGACGGCGCTGGGCACCTTCTGCATCTCGCGGATACCACCGAGGGTCTTCTCCAGCTTGGCCTTCTCACGCGAGAGGACCAGGAGCTCCTTCTTGGTCAGACCCGAGGCGGCGACGTCGTCGAAGTCGATCTGCTCGAGCTCCTTGAGGCGCTGCAGACGCTTGTAGACGGTCGAGAAGTTGGTGAGCATGCCGCCCAGCCAGCGCTGGTTCACGTAGGGCATGCCGACGCGGGTGGCCTGCTCGGCGATGGCCTCCTGCGCCTGCTTCTTCGTGCCGACGAACATGACCGTGCCGCCGTGGGCGACGGTCTCCTTGACGAACTCGTAGGCGCGGTCGATGTACGACAGCGACTGGAGCAGGTCGATGATGTAGATGCCGTTGCGCTCGGTGAAGATGAAGCGCTTCATCTTCGGGTTCCAACGGCGGGTCTGGTGACCGAAGTGGACGCCGCTTTCCAGCAGCTCCCGCATCGTGACGACGGCCATGGCCGTACTCCTTGTGTGTTCTCGGTTGTGTACCTGACGCCCACGCGCGCCCAGCCGCGTACGTGTGGATGTACGGGGACCGATTGGGCACTGACTCCGACGGCTCGAAAGCGCGGCGTCGGGGCGTGCGAAGTCGACCCGGTGACCCGGATCGCCACCAGAAGTGTACGGGACCGTGGGGGCACCGGGTGACGCCACTGTCCACAAGCGGCTGGTTGTCCACAGCCCGCGGCGCGAATCCCTCTCTTCTGGGACTGTCGCGGGCATGTACGAAACGGTGTTCTGCAGGGCGGCCGGCGGGCTGCGGGGGCCTCGGGGGCGGCGGCCCCGTCCGGGGCGCGGACGTGGGCGGTGGTGGGGGTTACGGGTCCGGCTGCCCCACCACGGCGGGGTGCCGGCTGTCGTGGGGGCGGTGATCGCCTTGGCTGGGGCGGTGGCGGTGATCGCGGCCACGGCCACGGCGGGAGCTCATGGTGGTTCGGGGCCTGGACGGGCGAGCGTGGGCCTGGGGCCGGGGGTGATGACCGCGGGCTCCCGCCCGGTCACGAGCGCGGAGGCCGTGGCGGACCCGGGCGCCGAGGAGCCGGGCGGCGAGGAGCCGGGCGGCGGGCGCGCGTGGCCCGTCGGGGAGCGACCGCCGGTGGTACGCGGGTGGGATCCGCCCGCCTCTCCGTACGGCGCCGGTCATCGGGGCGTGGACCTGGCGGCCGCGCCGGGTACACCGGTGCGTGCGGCCGCCGCGGGCAGGGTCTCCTTCTCCGGGCAGGTGGCGGGCCGCGGCGTGCTCTCCCTCGAGGTTGCGGGCACGGGCGAGCCGCCGCTGCGGACGACCTACGAGCCGGTGCGGGCGCTGGTCGACGAGGGCGAGGAGGTGAGCGCGGGCCAGGTGGTCGCCGTCCTGGCGAACGGCCCGTTCCACTGCCCCGGCACCGGCTGCCTCCACTGGGGCCTGCTCCGTGGGGACACCTACCTCGACCCGCTCGGCCTGCTCCCGGGGTGGATGCTCCACCGGGGCCCGTCCCGCCTGCTCCCGGTCTTCAACGTGCCGGAACCACCCTCGGCCCCGGAACCAACCTCGGCCCCGGAACCAACCTTGATCCCGGAACCAACCTTGGTCCCGGATCCACCCTCGATCCGCACGACCCGGGCGCCGGCTCCTGCCGTGCCGCCTTTCGCGGCCGGGCCCACGGACTTCCTCCAAGCGGCAGTCCTGACCCTGACGGCGGGACTGGCTCACCGCTGCCTCACCCGCCGACACCCCAGCACCCCGCGCCCTCGGCCCGGTCCGGGGCCGGGTCCGGACCCGGTTTCCGAGGCCGAACAGGTCCGGCGCGATCGGGGCCTACGGGACCAAGCCCCCTGGGGCACACCGTCAGCCGCAAACGCCGCGCAAGGCCATTGCGACCGCCGCGTCCGTGATGCTCGACGCGTCCTCCACCCCGCCCAGCTCGATCCGCCGCACCGCGGCGTCGACGACACCCTGCAACAGCATGGCGGCGAGCCGAGGCTGATCATGGCCCAACGCCTCCAGCGCCTCGACGATCATCGCCACCAGGCCGCCGTGCGCGGCCCGGATCTTCTCCCGGGCGCCCGCGTCCAGTTCGCTGGAGGAGATCGCGACCACGGCGCGGTGCCGCTGGTCACCGACGAGCGCCAGCTGCGCCCGCACATACGCCTCGACCTTGTCCGTGGGCGTGGGCGCCGCCTCCATCGCGGCCTCGACCTCCGCCGCCCACACGGGGAAGTCGACCTCGCACAGCTCCTCGACAACAGCCGCGCGGGAGCGGAAGTACTCGTAGACGGAGGATCTGGCCAGGCCGGTCCGCTCGGCGAGTGCGGGGAAGGTCAGCGCCTCCGTCCCGCCCTCGGACAGCAGGGAACGCGCGGCGTCGAGAAGGGCGCCACGCTGCATCGACCGGTGCTCGGCCACTGAGGCCGCTCGAATCCTGGGCACGGTGTCCACTCTACGGAGCCTCCCCGTGGCGGAGCCACAGCGCCGCACACCCGGCCCGGCAGGACCGATTCAGCGACCGAAGCCGGCCAGCTTCGCCCGCAGCTGCAGCACCGACTTGGTGTGGATCTGGCTGACCCGACTCTCCGTCACACCGAGCACATTGCCGATCTCGGCCAGTGTCAGGCCTTCGTAGTAGTAGAGCGTCACGACGGTCTTCTCGCGGTCGGGCAGGGTGTTGATCGCCCGGGCGAGCAGCCGCCGCAACTCGCGGTCCTCGGCCACCTCGACGGGGTTGTCCGCCGTGGTGTCCTCCAGCGTCTCCATGAGGCTCAGCCGGTCGCCCTCGGCGCCGACATGCAGCAGCTCCTCCAGCGCCACGACGTTCGCAAGCGACAACTGGCTGAAGACCGCATGCAGTTCCTCGACCGCGATCCCCATCTCGGACGCCACCTCGGCCTCCGAGGGCGTACGCCGCAGCTGCGCCTCCAGTGTGGCGTAGGCGCGCTCCACATTGCGCGCCTTCTGCCGCACGGAACGGGGGATCCAGTCCAGTGCGCGCAGTTCGTCGATCATCGCACCCCGGATGCGCGTGATCGCGTAGGTCTCGAACTTGATCTCGCGCTCGATGTCGAACTTCTCGATCGCGTCAATCAGGCCGAACACACCGGAGGACACGAAGTCCGCCTGCTCCACATTGGACGGCAGTCCCACACTCACCCGGCCCGCCACGTACTTGACCAGGGGCGAGTAGTGCAGGATCAGCTGCTCGCGCAGCCGTTCGTCGCCCGATGTCTTGTACGACCGCCACAGTTCGTCGAGCGACGAGGGTGCGGGCGGCCGCTCACCGCCGCGGGCGGCTGAGGGAAGTGCCGCGCGGTCAGACCCGGAGGTGTGCTGGGGCATTCGTGGCCTTGTGCCGTTCTGTGGAACCGAGAGCTGAAACCGAGTTGAGCCGTTTCGGAGTCGGGAACCTTGTGAGCGTAGCGTGACTGGAGTGTCGCAGTGCGCGAAGGGCAGGGGATCACCCTTGCTCGTATGGGCGCGATTGGACTTCGCCCGCTGACGCCTGGTTCGCGCCCAATGGGTCTTCGAGGGCCTCGGATCCCGGGAACCGCCCGGGTCACGGCCGGTCCGCCGGACGGCTCAACCGGTCATACCGCCCCCCTCTCGCCCCGTGCGGACGGACCGGGCGCCTGGCGTGTCAACTTCCAGCCGTCGCCGTGTCGTTCGACGAACCCCAGTGACTGCAGTTCGTACAGCCTGCCGACCGCCTCGTCCACGTCCGTCTGCGCGGCGCGCGCGATGCCCTCGGCCGCGACGGCGCCGCGCGCCGGCACTGCTTCGAGCACGCGCGCGGCCCGCGGGTCGAGGAGGTCCCTGGGCAGGATGGGGCCACGGCGCTCGGGAGCGAGTTCACCCATGCCGCCGACCTGTTCGATGACCTCGGCGGCTTCGGTGACCAGGGTGCCCTCGCCGCGCAGCAGTTGGTGCACTCCGGCGGAAAGTCCGCTGGTGGCGGGGCCCGGGACGCCCATGGTGTGCCGTCCGAGCGCCTGGGCGCGCCGCACGGTGATCAGGGCGCCGCTGCGCAGCGCGGCCTCCACGGCGACGGTGCCCCTGGTCAACGCCGCGATGACGCGGTTGCGCTGGATGAAGCGGAAGCGGGTCGGATGCGATCCGGGCGGTAACTCCCCCACCAGCAGTCCTTGTTCACCGATCCGGGCGAACAGTTGTCTGTGCCCCGAGGGGTACACATGGTCCACGCCGCACGCGAGGACGGCGATGGTCGCCCCGCCTTCGCACAGCGCGCCGCGGTGCGCGGCCGCGTCGATGCCGTACGCGCCGCCGGACACGACGATCCAGCCGCGCGCTGCGAGGTCCGCGGCAAGTGTCTGGGCCATGTGTGCCCCGTAGGCCGTGCAGGCACGCGAGCCGACCACGGAGACGGATCTCAGGGCCCAGATCCGCAACGAAGGCCGCCCTCTGACCCACAGGCCGACCGGCCTCGCATCGCCCAAGTCGTCCAGCTGCAGTGGCCATTCGGCATCCCCGGGGATCACGAACCGCGCGCCGGCCGCCGTGGAGGCTTCCAGGTCATGCTCGGGCCGCGCGGCCCGCAGGCGTGCGTCGAGTCCGATGAGGCGTGCGGGTTTCACCCCGTTCAGCGACTCGTCCTGCGCGGTGATCCGCTCGATGGTCCCCCTCACGCCGTACGACCGCAGCCAGCGCCCTGCGTGCTCGTCCCCCGGCTCGAACGCCCGCGCCAGCGCAAGGCGCCCCAGTCGCTCCTCTTCGTGCACGGCATCCGCGCACCCCGACCCGTCCGACACCGCACGCGCACCCGCACCCGCACCCGCACCCGCACATCCGGAGGTGTCCGCCGCCGCGTCCGTCCACCCGGTCCCGTCCGCCGCGGCATCCACGCCCCCGGACCCACCCGGCTCAGCCGGCCCCACCGACTGCTCCTGCCCCTGCGCCCCGCTCATCCGCCCGCCCCGATCACCATCGGCGCGCCGCGCGAGATCCCCGTGCGCAGTTGCAGTGCCAGACCGACGTCCGAGGCGTCGGGCCGTGGGTGGCCGACCAGGTCGGCGATCGTCCAGGCCACGCGCAGGACCCGGTCGAGGCCGCGGGCGGTGAGCAGGCCGTGTTCCAGGTCCCGCTCGGCGCAGGCCATCGCCCCGGGTGCCGCTCGCCAGCGGGTGCGCAGCTCGTGGCCGGGCACTTCGGCGTTGGTCCGCCATGGCGCTCCGTCGAGGCGGGCCAGGGTCCGCTCGCGGGCGGCGCGCACCCGGTCCGCCACGCAGGACGTGGGCTCCCCGCCGCCGAGCTCGCCCACGAGCTCGGTGCGGGTGACGCGCTCCACCTCGACCTTGAGGTCGACGCGGTCGAGCAGGGGTCCGGAGAGGCGCGCCTGATAGCGCCGCACCATCGCGGGCAGGCATTCGCAGCCGTCGCCCATGACCGTGTACTGCCCACAAGGACAGGGGTTCGCGGCCAGGACCATCTGGAACCGGGCAGGCAGCCGCACCACCCCCGCCGCCCTGGCCACGATCACATGCCCGGACTCCAGCGGCTGCCGCAGCGAGTCCAGCGCCTTCGGGCTGAATTCCGGCGCCTCGTCCATGAAGAGCACCCCACGGTGGGCCAAGGACACCGCCCCCGGCCTGGGCAGTCCGTTCCCGCCTCCGATCAGGGACTGCATGGTCGCCGAGTGGTGGGGTGCGCAGTAGGGCGGCATGTCGACCAGCGGCCGTCCCGGTGGCAGCATGCCCGCCACCGAGTGGACGGCCGTGACCTCCAGGGCCTCCGGGCGGGTCAGCGGCGGCATGATCGCGGGCAGCCGTTCGGCGAGCATGGTCTTGCCCGCCCCTGGCGGTCCGGACAGGAACAGGTGGTGTCCGCCCGCCGCCGCGACTTCGAGTGCCGTGCGCGCCGAGGTCTGGCCGACCACATCGGCGAGATCGAGCGGCCGCTCCTGCTCCCCCACTCCCGAGAGCCCGGTGCCGACCCCCGCGCCCGGCACGAGCAGACCCGCGAGCGAGGCATCGGGGCACCCGGTGTCGTCGGACTCCTCGTCCGGCACCGGTTCGTCCCCGAGCACGGCGATGAGCTGACGCAGTGTGCGCACGCCGAGCACGGAGACTCCGGGCACCAGCTTCGCCTCCGCGGCCGTGGCCTCCGGCACCACCACCTTCCTGAAGCCGGCGTCGGCGGCCGCGAGCACGGCAGGCAGTACGCCCGGCACCGGCCTGACCCGCCCGTCGAGCCCCAGCTCGCCGATCATCACGACGTCGGCGAGCTCGCGGGGGTGGATCCGCTCTGCCGCACCGAGCACGCTGCATGCCACGGCGAGATCGAATCCGGAGCCCGCCTTGGGCACGGCAGCCGGGCTGAGCCCGACCGTGAGCTTCTTCTGCGGCCAGTCGGCTCCGGAGTTGACCACGGCCGAGCGCACCCGGTCCCGGCTCTCGGTGAGGCTCTTGTCGGGCATGCCGACGAGCGTGAAGGCCGCGACGCCGGGCTCCAGATCGGCCTGCACCTCCACGACGACGCCTTCGACACCGACGAGAGTCACCGCACACGTACGGGCGAAGGCCATCAGGCCACCCCCTGTACATGCTCGACCACCGGGGCGCCGCGCGACGGCAGCGTGACGCCGACGAGATCGATCCGCACGCCGCCGGGCGGCGGTCCGCCGTGGCCGCGCACCCAGCTCTCCGCGAGGGTGCGCAGCCGTTGCGCCTTGGCCGGTGTGATGGCCTCCATGGGGTGCTGGAAGGGCGCGGGTGCGCCCGGTGGTCCCGCTCTTCGGGTCTTGACCTCGCAGATGACCAGCGCGTCGCGGTCCATCGCGACGATGTCGATCTCTCCGCCGCGGCCCGCGCGCCAGTTGCGCGCCAGGATGTTCAGTCCGGCCTCGGTCAGCCGGCGTGCCGCCAGGTTCTCTCCGTATGTGCCCAGTGCACTGCGTGCGCTCATGGGGCATCACCTCCGGATTCGAAGGTGACGCAGAACCGCGAAAGTTGTTGATCTTGGTGGATTACCGACGGGTTGTGGACAACCCGCTCACCCGAAAGGGGGAACTCAGCCGCTCGGCAGCTCGAGATCGCTCTTGTTGAGCTCCTCGATGTTCACATCCTTGAACGTGAGCACCCGCACCTGCTTGACGAAGCGGGCCGGCCGGTACATGTCCCAGACCCAGGCATCGGCCATGGACACCTCGAAGAAGACCTCGCCCTGGACCGAGTGCACCTGCATCTCGTAGTCATTGGTGAGGTAGAAGCGCCGCTCGGTCTCGATCACGTATTTGAACAGACCGACGACATCGCGGTACTCCCGGTAGAGCTTCAGCTCCATCTCGGTCTCGTACTTCTCGAGGTCCTCGGCGCTCATGGCATGTTCCCCTTCAGCCGTGCGTCCCCCTATTGTGCGCCAGCCCCGCGGCCCCTCTAGACGATTTCCGTATCGAGGACCACGGGAGCACTGGGAGGACCCTCGTCGAGCAATGCGCTCAGCAGCCCGGCGAGCTTGGTCGGATACACCGTCTCATGTGCAGAGATGAGTTCCCCACAGGTCCACCACCGCAACCCCGCGACACTCCGCCGCTCAAGTTCGGTCAGCCCGGGAGCGGTGACCGCGGACGCCACCTCTGCGGCGGCTCTCCGACTCGTACGCGCCAGGAAGTACCACTCGTCCTGATCCCAGCGGCGCCCGGCGAAGGGGAAGGAGCAGACGCGTTTCCACAGCACGGGCCCCAGTTCCACGTCCGTGACGCCGGTCTCCTCGGCGAGTTCCCGCAGCGCGGCCTGTTCGCGGGTCTCGGCGCCTTCGAGTCCGCCGCCCGGGGTGAACCACCAGTCGTCCGCCGGATCCCCCGGCTCGTGCCCGTGCAGCAGCAGGATGCGGTCGTCTGGGTCCAGGAGTACGACACGGGCCACGCGCCGGAGCCCGGGCGCCGCGCCTTCGCCCTCACCGGGCACCGGCGGCCGCCCCTCGTCCGGCTGACCGCCGCCCGCCCTTGCCGACGAGGCGCGCGATCGGCCCGTACGCCGCCCCGCCCAGGACGAGTACGGCACCGCCGATCACCGAGGCCATGATCATCCGCAGCGGTCCGTGCTCGGAGATCCCGCCGGGCAGCGCCTTGAAGCCGCTGGCCTCGGGCAGCATGCCCTCCATCGGCCAGGCGATCGCCTCGACGCGGGCGTCGACCCCGTCGAGCGGCACCGTGCCGTTGGCCGCGTCCTCGAGGTGGGTGCTGGAGTCCAGGGAGATGCTGCGGTCGTCGCCGAGCAGGAAGATCCGGCCCTCGGGCACGGTCGTCGGCGGGAAGTCGGTGCCGGTGTCCCGGGCACTGGCCGGGAGATACGGTTCTTCCACGGGCTTGCCGTTGACGGTCATCCGGCCCTGGGCATCGCAGCAGGCGATCTCGTCGCCGCCGACCGCGACGACCCGCTTGACCATCGGCAGATCGCCCCAGTCCTTCTCCCGGAAGACCACGACGTCGCCGCGCCTGACCTCGTCGGCGTCGATCCGCTGGGCGAGTACCCGCTGGCCGGCCTCGATGGTGGGCGCCATCGAATTGGTGGGCACGGTGTACGGCTGGTAGAGCAGCGCGCCCCAGACGAAGCCGCCGAGGAACAGTACGCAGCCGATGGCCACGGCAATGCCCGAAAGGCACCCCGACCGGCTGCCGCCCTGATCCGTACGGCGTTCTGTGCTCATTCCAGCCCGTCCCCACCTCGGTGAATCCGCTTCCGGCCGCACGCACGCACCGCCGTGTGCCGGAAGGAACGCCGCGAAGACCGGCGATTCTGGGACGGCACCCTACCCGGCGGTACCGTCCCCCAGAAACCCTTGCCCGGCCGCCGGGACGAACCCCACCACCGGACTCCCGGCCGAGCCTCCACGGGTGTCCGGGACCTGCTCAGGCGCGCAGCCGATCCGCGACCGCCTCAGGCGCGCAGCCGATCTCCAGCCTGTTCAGGCGCTCAGCCTCCGCCGCCGCCAGACTACGAGCGGCACCGCACCGGCCAGCCCCAGCGCGCCTGGCGCCACCGACATCGTGGCGGCGAGGCCCGGCTGGTCGTAGGTGTCCGGCACCGGCAGCGTGGACCAGCGGGTGGGCGGCCAGGCGATCACGATGGCACGGCCCACGACCTTCTTGACGGGGACGAAGCCGCCGCCCGGTTCGTTCTGGTGGTAGCGGGAGTCCATCGAGTTCTGCCGGTGGTCGCCCATCACCCAGATCTTGCCCTCGGGGACCGTGACCTTGAACTGGCCGCCGTCCTTGTCATCACTGCAGGCGGTGTTGCCCGGGAAGACATACGGCTCGTTGAGCGCCTGCCCGTTGACGAGCAGCGGGCCCGTGCCCTTGCACTCCACGGTGTCGCCGCCGACCCCGACGACCCGCTTGATCAGGTCCTTCTCCTCGGCCGACGGCATCAGACCGATGAAGCTGAGCGCCTTCTGGAAGATGTTGGGGGTGGGGGTGGGCTCGCCCGCCAGCCAGTCCCCCGGGTCCCCGAAGACGACGACCTCGCCGCGCTCGGGCTCGGAGCCGAACCAGGGCGTGAGCTTGTCGACCAGGACGCGGTCACCGCGCTGCAGGGTGTTCTGCATCGAGTCCGAGGGAATCGAGAACGCCTGCAACAGGAAGGTCTTGATCAGCAGTGCGAGCACCAGGGCGATGCCGATGAGCAGCGGCAGCTCCTTCCAGAAGGAGCGCTGCTTCTTCGGCCCGGAACCTGCCGAGTCCGCGTCCGTGGAATCCGCGTCCGGGGAATCTGCACTTGGGGAATCCGCACCCGGGGAGTCCGGGCCCGATGCGGCCGACCCGGCGTCGGAGCCCTCCGGGCCGCCGGCCGATCCGTCCGCCTTCCGGGCGGACCGCTCGGCGCCCTCATCGTCCCCGCCCCGGGATCCGGGGTCGTGCGGGTCATCGGAACCGGCCGGACCGCCACCGCTGATCACTTCGCGCTCATCCTCGGGTTCGCCGTGTCCGGATCG
The DNA here is from genome assembly GCF_047779955.1 of Streptomyces lothianensis. Classification (NCBI taxonomy): domain Bacteria; kingdom Bacillati; phylum Actinomycetota; class Actinomycetes; order Kitasatosporales; family Streptomycetaceae; genus Streptomyces; species Streptomyces lothianensis. Next base: position 144,059 of record NZ_JBLMKT010000049.1, read on the forward strand.
TGCGCCGACGGCCACATCCCCCACATCCACTCCTCGTTTCGCGTCGCTGCCCGCGCCATGCGAGGCGGAGGCCTACCACTCCCATAACGAGCGGGAGTTCCGCAGGGGTCGGTGGAAGCGCCGCCACACTGAAATTGCCTCGGGACACCTTATGCGACGTGCCGGCGGCCCCGGTCGCCCCGCCACGCACGCTCTCGCCCTCGGGCACGGCGGCATACGTGCTCCGCTCCTCAAGGCCGCGCCAGTTTCCGATCGGCCAGGCGATCACGACCGCTTCGCCCACGACGCTGTCCGCGGCGATCGTGCCGCCCTGGCCCTCGTCGATATGCGCCCGGGAGTCCGCCGAGTTCGAGCGGTGGTCGCCGAGGACGAACAAGCGCCCCTCCGGGACCCGTACATCGAATTCCTGTTTGGAGGGGGCATCGCCGGGATGCAGGTACGGCTCGTCGATCGCCACCCCGTTGACGGTCACGCGGCCGTCCTCGTCGCAGCATCTGACGCGGTCGCCGCCGATGCCGACGACGCGCTTGATCAGGTCCTGTTCGTCGTCCGAGGGCAGCAGTCCGATGAAGGTCAGGCCCTGCTTGATCTGCTTGAGCACCACCGGATCCTCCTCCGGTGTGCCCTGCTCCTGCTGCAGCCAGCCGCCGGGGTCCTCGAAGACCACGACGTCCCCGCGCTGGGGTTCGGAGCCGAACCAGGGAGTGAGCTTGTCGACGAGGACCCGGTCGCCGACCTTGATCGTCTGCTCCATGGAGCCGGAGGGGATGACGAAGGCCTGCACCAGGAAGGTCTTGAGGACGAGTGCGATCAGGACGGCCACTCCGATCAGGAGCGGCACCTCCTTGATCGCCGAGCGCCTGCGCTTGCGCCTGACCTTCCGCGCGAGCTTGCGCCGCGCGGCCCGCCCGGGCAGGGCCGGGCCGCCGTCCGCACGGAAGCCAGTGTCACGGGAGCCGGTGTCACGGGAGCCGGTGGGCAGCGGGGAGTGGGCGGCGCGGCGGCCGGTGCGGGGCCGCCTGCGGCTACCCATGAGGAGCCGCCCGCTCGGGAACGCGGTCGAACACATCCCCCGTATCCACGTCCGCCCAGCGGCGGGCGGGCCAGCCGACCCATTCCACCTGCCCGATGACCTGCTCTACGGGCAGGAAGCCACCACCGGGCGAACCGAGCCGGTCCCGTGAGTCGCTCGAGGCGCTGCGGTGGTCGCCGAGCAGGAAGAGCGTGCCCTCGGGCACCTCCACGTCGAAGGGGACGGTCGAGGGGACGTCTCCCTCGGACACATAGGGTTCGTCGACCGGCACGCCGTTCACCTCGATCCTCCCGTCCTCGTCGCAGCAGGCGATGCGGTCACCGCCCACTCCGATTACGCGTTTGACGTAGTCGGAGTTCCCGAAATAGCCGCTGCCGTCGAAAACCACGACATCCCCGCGGGCCGGCTGGGTGCCGAAGCGGTACGCGAGCTTGTTGACGAGGACGCGGTCACCGGTGCGGAGCGTGGGCTCCATCGAGCCGCTCGGTATCAGGAACGGCTGCATCACGAAGTGGCTGACCAGCAGCAGTACCACGACGATCGCCACACAACCGGCGAGCAGCCTGCGCGGGGCGGATCCGAGGAGGCCCGCCGCCCGCAAACGCGCGGAGCGCGACCGCTCCTCCCGGCCCGCTTCGGGGTCGGAGGAGCGGTCGCGCTCCGTGCTGTCTGCTTCGGTGTCCATCGAGGCCAGAGCCTATCCGGCCGCCTCGACGGGCCCTGAGTCCGGTTGCCGGTCCGCACGCCTCGCGGGGGCGCGGGCCGGGCGGACCCGGGTGCGCGATCAGTTGTCGCGCTTCTCCTTGATCTTGGCGGCCTTGCCGCGCAGCTCACGCAGGTAGTAGAGCTTGGCGCGACGGACGTCACCGCGGGTGACGAGCTCGATCTTCTCGAAGATCGGCGAGTGCACGGGGAAGGTGCGCTCGACGCCGACGGAGAAGGAGACCTTGCGGACCGTGAAGGACTCGGAGACGCCCGAACCCTGGCGGCGGATGACGATGCCCTTGAACTGCTGGATACGGGAGCGGCTGCCCTCGATCACTCGCACGTGGACGTTGACGGTGTCACCGGGGCGGAAGTCCGGGACGTCGCTGCGCAGGGAAGCGGCGTTCACGGAGTCGAGCAGGTTCGACATGTTGTCTGCTTTCTTCGCCGATGCCACAGGTCATCGACGGGCAAGGTAGATGGTGTTCCTGAGCTGCCTCGCCGGGCGGGCGTCATGTCCCCCTGTGGCAGGGGCGCACGCTGGACGTACAGCAGCGGCCTATTCTTCCACGTCCTCGTGCCTGCGCCAAAATCGGCCGCCGGGCTCCGGGGCCCAGCCTAGGATCGACAGCATTTCGCGGTCCTTCTTGTCGAACTCGGCGGGATCGCAGCGCTCGATGAGATCGGGCCGGTTGGCGGTCGTACGGCGCAGCGCCTCGTCGCGGCGCCAGCGGGCGATCTTGCCGTGGTGGCCGCTGAGCAGCACATCCGGGATGCCGCGGCCGCGCCACTCGGGCGGCTTGGTGTACACGGGGCCTTCGAGCAGGTTGGCCATGGCGCCGGGGGCGAAGGAGTCGTCACGGTGGGACTCCGCGTTGCCGAGCACGCCCGGCAGGAGGCGGGCCACGGCCTCGGTGATCACCAGGACGGCGGCCTCCCCGCCGGCCAGGACGTAATCGCCGATCGACACCTCGTACACGGGCATCCGGCTCGCGTACTCGTCCATCACACGGCGGTCGATGCCCTCGTAGCGCGCCGGCGTGAACACCAGCCAGGGCCGCTCGGAGAGTTCGACCGCGAGCTCCTGGGTGAAGGGGCGGCCGCTGGGCGTGGGCACGATGAGGGCGGGGGCGCCCGCGCCCGCCTCGTAGCCGTCGGCGAGCAGGTGGTCAAGGGCATCGCCCCACGGCTCGGTCTTCATGACCATGCCGGGGCCGCCGCCGTACGGGGTGTCGTCGACCGTGTTGTGCCGGTCGTACGTCCAGTCGCGCAGGTCGTGGATGTGCACGTCGAGCCGGCCGCGGGTGCGGGCCTTGCCGACGAGGGAAACATTCAGGGGTTCGAGGTACTCGGGGAAGATCGTGACAACGTCGAGCCGCATTACTCCGCGGCCTCCTCGCGGGACGAGGCAGTCTCCTCGCGCGACGCAGTCTCCTCGCCGGACGAGGTGGCCTCCTCGCGGGACGAGGCGATCTCGGCGCGGTCGTCGATCAGGCCGGGCGGCGGGTCGATGACGGCGCGCTGTTCGTCCAGGTCGATCTCGGTGACGATCTCCTCGACGAACGGGATCATCACCTCGCTGCCGTCGGGCCGCTCCACGATGAACAGGTCCTGCGAGGCCAGATGTGAGATCTCGGTGATCCGGCCGACGTCGGTGCCGTCGGTGAGCACCACGTCCAGGTCGACCAGCTGATGGTCGTAGTACTCGTCCTCGCCCTCGGGGAGTTCCTCGGGGTCGACCTCGGCGATGAGCAGGGTGTTGCGCAGCGCCTCGGCCGCGTTGCGGTCGCCGACGCCCTCGAAGCGGAGCAGCAGCCGACCGCTGTGCACCCGTCCCGCCGCGATGGTCAGCGGGCCCGCGGAGGCCGGGTCGGTGGCCAGTACGGCGCCGGGGCCGAGCCTGAGTTCCGGCTCGTCCGTGCGCACCTCCACGGTGACCTCGCCCTTGATGCCGTGGGCGCGGCCGATCCGGCCGACTACGAGCTGCACTGCTGTCTCCTGGGGTTGCTTGCCTTGCGTACGACCCTTGCGTACGACTACGGGCCGGGGTGGGCCCTAAGCCCTCCCCGGCCCGTGCCGGTACTGCTGTGGTTCAGCGAACCTGGTCCACGTCGACGAGGTCGACGCGGACACCGCGGCCGCCGATGGCGCCCACGACGGTCCGCAGGGCGCGTGCGGTGCGGCCGTTGCGGCCGATCACCTTGCCGAGGTCTTCGGGGTGCACCCGGACCTCGAGGACGCGTCCGCGGCGCAGGTTCTTGGAAGCGACCTGCACGTCGTCGGGGTTGTCGACGATGCCCTTCACGAGGTGCTCGAGAGCCTCCTCGAGCATGCTCAGGCCTCGGTCGACTCGGCGGCGGAGGCCTCGGCCTCGTCCGCCTTCTTGTCGGCCTTCTTCGCCTTCTGCGTGATGGCCTCGCCCTTGGTGTCGTCACCCTCGAGAGCCTTGGTGAAGGCCTCGAACGCGGCGCGCTTGTCCTTCGGCTCCGCGACGAGCAGCGGGGCCGGGGCGGGCTCGCCCTTGAACTTCTGCCAGTCGCCGGTCTTCTTCAGGATGGCGAGAACCGGCTCGGTCGGCTGGGCGCCGACGGACAGCCAGTAGGCAACACGCTCGGCGTTGACCTCCATGCGGGAGGGGTTCTGCACCGGGTGGTACAGACCGATCTCCTCGATGGCCCGGCCGTCACGGCGGGTGCGCGAGTCGGCGACAATGATGCGGTAGTGGGGCTGGCGAATCTTGCCGAGACGCTTCAGCTTGATCTTGACTGCCACGGGAGTGGTGTCTCCTGGTCTTGACGTGGGTGGGCACAACGAGATGCCACGTGGGGTTGCGGTACTCGGGTGCCCGATGGACGCGTCAGCCGGAGGATGAGAGGGTTCCTGTGCGGCTGTCGAGTACAGCTAGCCATTGTGCCATACGGCTCGGGGGTGCCGTTGTCGTGCCCCTTACGGGTGGGCGGGCTACGCCGCTCCGCGACGCGGAGGTTTTGTGGGGGCTGACGCCCCCACACCCCCTCGGGGCTGTGCCCCTGCCCCAGCTGACGCTGCGCCGCTCCGTGACGCCAGGGGGCACGGGCGCAGGGGACCCGGCGCGTCAGCGGGTCGTCGCCAGCGGTTCCGGGATGCGGAAGGGTTTGCCGCAGCCGCCGCAGACGATGGGGGCCTGGGCCAGGACCGAGGGAACCACTCGGACGTTGCGGCCGCAGTCGCAGACCGCCTTGACGCGAACGCCGCCGCCCGAGGAACCGTGGCGGGCCGCCGGGCCGCGGAACGCGCGGGGCGTGTCCGTGGAGGTCGCGGCGGTGTGCGCCTTCAGCGCGCGCTGCAGGCGTTCGATCGTCGGCCGGTAGCGCCTTCTCGCCTCCGGATTGAGCGTGACCAGCGAGAAGCCGCTGCTCGCATGCGGCTCCTCCGGATGGTCGAGCCCCAGCTCCTCGGCGACGGCGAGGAAGCGGCGGTTGTGGTAGCGCCCCGCGCGGGAGGTGTCACGGATACCGCGTGCCGCGGCGATCCCGTGCACAGCCTCGTGCAGCAGGCGTTCGAAGGAGAGCTCGGCTCCGCAGGCGGACGAGGACTCTCCGATCAGGGATTCGGGCGCGGCAAGATCCGGCAGCTCGGGGTGGTACCGCTGAATGTCGGCCCACGCCTGCGCCAGCTCTGCGGCGAGAACAGGTGGTGTCGTGCTCACGTCGTGATAACGAGCCAAGGCCCCTCGGTGTTCCTATTCCGGGGCATCCCAAATAATTTGCCCGTACCCGTCAGTTGCCGCTCCTGCGCAGGGACGAGGGCGGGTGCGCTGATCTGCGGATTAGCCGTATACCTGGCGCCATGGCGGTACGTAGCGCCCGCTACGCCCGGGCCCGGAGGGATCGGTACACGCACCGCAGCGACGGTTGTCACGCGTTGCGCAAGAGGCTTTTCCGCCCCTTCGGGGCCACGGGATCACGCCGGTCAGCGCTCACCCGACCCGCCACGGACACCCCGGCCCCTGCCCCACGCCCCCTCACCTCTCCCTCACTCCTCCCTCGCTCCTCTCTCCCCTTCGTCATTCCTCACTCCCCTTCGTCAGCCGCGTGATCCCCGCCGCCCGATACGCCTCCGGTTCGTCCAGGGTCTCGTTGGCAAGGAGGGCCTCCGACAGGGCGTCAAGCCTGTCGCGGTTCTCGCTCAGCAGGCGGCAGGCCGACTCGTAGCACTCGTCGACGATGCGGCGCATCTCGGCGTCGATCGTGTCGAGGGTGGCGGGGGCCGCGCTGAGGCCGTAGGGGCTCTGGGCGTCGTTGGGGACGGCCGAGAGACGGCCGACGCGTTCGCTCATGCCCCAGCGGGCGACCATGCCGCGGGCGATGTTGGTGACCTGTTCGAGGTCGCTCTCGGCACCGGTCGTGATCACACCGAAGACGACCTGTTCGGCCGCCATGCCGCCGAGCGCCCCGATGATCCGGCCGCGCAGATACTCCTCCGTGTACGCGTACTTGTCGGCATCGGGAGTCGACAAGGTGACACCGAGCGCGCGGCCGCGCGGCACGATGGTGATCTTGCGGACGGGGTCGGCACCCGGCTGCAGCATGCCGAGCAGCGCGTGCCCGCTCTCATGGAACGCGGTGCGCCGACGCTCCTCGTCGGGCATCACGAGCGGGCGTTCGGCGCCGAGCTGCACCTTCTCGAGTGCGTCGGAGAGGTCCGACTGGGTGACCTGGGACTGCCGGCGCTTGACGGCGAGGAGGGCCGCCTCGTTGGCAAGGTTGGCGAGATCCGCGCCGGTCATGCCCGGGGTCGCACGGGCCACCTGGGCCAGGTCCACACCGTCCGCGAGCGGGATCTCGCGCGTGTGGATCCGGAGGATCGCCTCACGGCCCTTGCGGTCCGGCGGGCTCACGGTGACCGTACGGTCGAAGCGCCCCGGGCGGGTGAGCGCGGGGTCGAGGATGTCGGCGCGGTTGGTGGCCGCGATGACCACCACGCCCTCGGAGCCGGAGAAGCCGTCCATCTCGGTGAGGATCTGGTTGAGCGTCTGCTCGCGCTCGTCGTGTCCGCCCATGCCGCTGCCGCCGCCGCGCGCCCGTCCGATCGTGTCGATCTCGTCGATGAAGATGATGGCCGGGGCCACCTTCCGCGCCTCGGCGAAGAGCTCCCGCACCCGCGAGGCCCCGACACCGACGATCATCTCGATGAACTCGGAGGCGGAGGCCGAGAAGAACGGCACCCCCGCCTCCCCCGCGACCGCCCGCGCGAGCAGCGTCTTGCCGGTGCCGGGCGGTCCCGCGAGCAGTACGCCGCCGGGCATCCTGGCGCCCAGCTTCCGGTACGCCTCGGGGTGCTTGAGAAAGTCGACGACATCGTCGAGCTCGCCCTGGACCTCGTCGATGCCGGCGACATCGGAGAACGTGGTGCGCTTGCCCTCCTCGAGCGCAATGGGTTTGGGCGGCTGTTTGCGTCCCAGCATGCCGCCCGCGCCGCCCATCCCGGCCGCCATCCGCCGGGCCATGAACATCCACAGGCCGACCAGGAGCAGGATGGGGAGCAGCGAGAGGAGCACGTTGGTCAGGAGGCTCGGTTCCTCGTAGACGGGCTCCGCGGTGACGGTGACCTTCTGCTTGGTCAGCTCGTCCCAGATGTTGTCATCGGCCCAGCTCGGGCGCTGGGTGATGAACTTCTCGTAGGTCCCCTTGCCGCCGTCGGGCACGTCCGCGGACTTCTTCAGATCACCCTGGATCTGGTCGCCCTTGGCGTAGATCTTCTCGACGTTGCCGGAGCTGAGCTGGCTGCTGAACTCGGTGTACGAGACGGTCCGCGGCTTGTCGTCACCGAAGAGAGCGAGCAGGAGGTTGGTCAGCAGGAAGACGAGCAGCGCCGTCCACAGCAGGCTTCGCCAGGACAGTTTCCGCCTGGGCGGGGGCGGCGGCGGTGCGCCCTCGGAGCGCCACGGCTGATCGGTGCGGTCGCGTGGGGGCACGGGGCTGGGGGCTGTCACGCCGGTCATTATTCGAGATCCGCTCACATCCGGCATGTCGGGTGCTTCCCGTATGCCGGTACATGAGGGGTCCGCGGCCGCCGCCGACACGGCGGGCCCGGGCCACCGCAACGGTGACCCGGGCCCGTGGAGCCGGAGAACTCAGCCCGAGGCTCGGCCCATGGACTTGCTCAGCCCATGGACTTGCTCAGCCCATGAACTTCTTGAACTCCTCCGGGAGCTCGAAGTCCTTGCCCTGCTGGCCGCCCGCCGGAAGGCCGAGCGCGCCGCCGCCCTGCGCCGCCTGCTCGCGGCGGGCCCTGGCGGCCTGCTCCTCGGCCTTGCGCTTCATCGGGTTGCCGGACTTGCGCTTGCCCTTGGCCTGCTTCTGCTGCTTCTTCTGCTTCCCGGGGCCGCCACCCATACCCGGCATCCCGGGCATTCCCGGCATGCCGCCGCCCTGGGCCATGCGCGACATCATCTTGCGCGCCTCGAAGAACCGCTCCACGAGGTTCTTGACGGCGCTGACCTCGACGCCGGAACCCTTGGCGATACGGGCGCGGCGCGAGCCGTTGATGATCGTGGCGTCCGCGCGCTCGGCGGGCGTCATCGACTTGATGATGGCCGCCGTACGGTCGACATCGCGCTCGTCGATGTTGTTGATCTGGTCCTTCATCTGCGCCATGCCGGGCAGCATCCCGAGCAGCTTGGAGATGGAGCCCATCTTCCTGACCTGCTCCATCTGGGCCAGGAAGTCGTCGAGCGTGAAGTCCTTGCCGCCCTTGGCGCTCTGCAGCTTGGCGGCCATCTTCTCGGCCTCGGCCTGCGAGAAGGTCTGCTCGGCCTTCTCGATGAGCGAGAGCACATCGCCCATGCCGAGGATGCGGGACGCCATGCGGTCCGGGTGGAACGCGTCGAAGTCGTCGAGCTTCTCGCCGTTGGAGGCGAACATGATCTGGCGGCCGGTGACATGCGCGATGGAGAGCGCCGCACCACCGCGGGCGTCACCGTCGAGCTTGGAGAGCACCACGCCGTCGAAGCCGACGCCGTCACGGAAGGCCTCGGCGGTGTTGACCGCGTCCTGACCGATCATGGCGTCGACGACGAAGAGGACCTCGTCGGGCTTGACCGCGTCGCGGATGTCCGCGGCCTGCTCCATCAGCTCCTGGTCGATGCCGAGGCGGCCGGCGGTGTCGACGATGACCACGTCGTACTGCTTGGTCTTCGCGTACTCGACGGAGTCCTGCGCGACCTTGACCGGGTCGCCCACGCCGTTGCCCGGCTCGGGTGCGTAGATGCCGACGCCCGCGCGCTCGGCGACGACGCTGAGCTGGTTGACGGCATTGGGGCGCTGCAGGTCACAGGCGACGAGCAGCGGGGCGTGGCCCTGGCCCTTCAGCCAGCGGCCGAGCTTTCCGGCGAGCGTCGTCTTCCCGGCACCCTGCAGACCCGCGAGCATGATCACGGTGGGGCCGGTCTTGGCGAAGCGCAGGCGGCGGGTCTCGCCGCCGAGGATGCCGATGAGCTCCTCGTTGACGATCTTGATGACCTGCTGGGCCGGGTTCAGCGCCTGGGAGACCTCGGCACCGAGGGCGCGCTCCTTGATCTGCTTGATGAAGGCGCGGACCACGGGCAGGGCCACGTCGGCTTCGAGCAGCGCGATACGGATTTCGCGGGCCGTGGCGTCGATGTCCGCCTCGGACAGGCGACCCTTGCCCCGCAGGGTCTTGAAGGTGTTCGCCAAGCGGTCGGAGAGAGTATCGAACACGGCGCTCGTCGGTCCTCAGGGTCGGGGTCAGGTACGGACTGCCCTCCAGGGTATCGGGCGCCGTGAGTGTCTTGGCCTCGCGGCCGGGGATCGGTCCGGTGCGGTGCAGTTCGGCGTCCCCGCCGGGGTGGGTGGGGCCCCATGTGTGCGGGGCCCCCACCCCGGGGTGAGGCCGGTTGTGCGCAGCACCCACCGGGCGGGTGGGCCGCCTGGGGCTCCGCCCCTTGCCCCCGGTCGCGCTGAACGCGCTCGTCCTCAACCGCCGGACGGGCTGGGTTGGCCGAGGCTCGCCTCCACCGAGTGTGCGAGCTTCGTCGCGTCCTCCGGTGGCAGCGGGGTGCCCTCCGGGTCTGTGACGTAGAACGCGTCCACCGCGTTCGCGCCCAGCGTCGACACGTGGGCCGAGCGCACCGTCACGCCGGCCGCCTCGAGCGCCCGGCCGATCCGGTGCAGCAGACCCGGGGCGTCCTGGGCCCGTACCTCGATCACCGTCGCGAGGCGGGAGCCGGCCGGTGCCACCGCGACCCGGGGCGGTGGTGCGACCGCTCCGCGCCGCCGCGGATAGGCGGCGTCCCGTTCGGCGAGGCGGGCCGCTATGTCGAGGCTGCCGTCGAGGGCCCGTACGAGGTCGGCGCGCAGCCGGGATACCTCCGGCAGCGAACCGTACTCGGCGGCCACGCGCCACTGCAGGAGCAGCACCGGTCCGGATCCCGGGCCTCCCGGGCCTCCTCGGGCTCCCGGGGCTCCCCCGGCTCCACGGCCCGCAGCCCCTCCCGGGTTCACGCCGCCCGGCACCGCTGCTTCCCGCACCTCATCCGGCAGCGCCACCGCCCGCAGGTCCGCCGTCCGGACCGTGAGCCGGTGCAGGGCAAGGACGCCCGCGACCGTCGCCAGCACGCCCGGCTGGTCGGGGACGGCGACGAGGAGTTCCACACCGAGCGGCTCGTCCGACCGGGACCCGCCGGAAAGGGGACCGTCCGATGCCGGCCCGCCGGAAGCGAGCCCACCCGCAGGGGACCTGCCCGATGAAGGCCCGCCCGCCGAGGCCCCCTCCCCCACGGACTCCTCCGCGTGCGCCCGCAGCGCGAGCACCGGACCCGCCGTGCGGAACGCCTCCAGCGCGAGGCGCTCCTGTTCCGCCGTGTTCGGCAGCTCGGAGGGGTCCGGCAGCGGGTCCCCGGCGAGCAGGGCGCCCACCCGCTTCACCAGATCGGTCACGAGCGAGCCGCGCCAGGCCGACCACGCGGCCGGTCCTGTCGCCAGCGCGTCCGCCTCGGTCAGTGCGTGCAGGAGTTCCAGCGTGGAGGCCGAGCCCACCGCCCGGGCCACCGAACGGATCGTCGCCGGGTCGTCCAGATCGCGCCGGGTCGCCGTGTCCACGAGGAGCAGGTGGTGCCGTACGAGGGTGGCGAGTACCTCGGCGTCCGCGCAGTCGAAGCCGATCCGCGCGGCCACGTCCCGCGCGATCGTCTCGCCCGCCTCGCTGTGGTCGCCGGGCCAGCCCTTGCCGATGTCGTGCAGCAGCGCCGCCACGAGCAGCAGGTCGGGCCGGTGCACCCGGCGGGTCAGCTCCGCGGCCCGGACGGCGGTCTCGACGAGGTGGCGGTCCACGGTCCAGGTGTGCACGGCATTGCGCTGCGGCCGGCAGCGTACGCGGTCCCAGTCGGGCAGCAGCCGGGTGATCAGGCCTTCGGCCTCGAGCGCCTCCCATACGGCGACGGTCGGCCGCCCGGCCCCGAGCAGGGTGACGAACTGTTCGCGCGCCTCGGCCGGCCACGGCGTGGGCAAGGGCCGGGCGGCGGCCGCGAGCGCTCGTACGGCGTGCAACGAGAGCGGCAGTCCGGCCTGTGCGGCGGCCGCGGCGGCGCGCAGCGGCAACACCGGGTCGCGGTCGGGCCGTGCCACCCGCGCGAGCACGACCTCGCCGTCCTGCTCGACGACCCCTTCGGCCAGCGGGCTCCGCTCGGGCGCCGGGGAGCGGGAACCCCACCTGGGACGCAGCCGGGGGCGGACCTTGCGCGCCCGCAGCACCCGGCCGACCTCGCGCCAGGTCACGTCGCTCGCATACGAGATGGTCCGGGCCGCTTCGTACACCTCTCGCAGGAGTACGTCGGCGTCGAGGAGCCCGAGCGCGGCCGCCACCTGGTCCTGCTCCTGGAGGGCGAGCCGGTCGGTGGCCCGGCCCGTGGTCAGGTGCAGGGCGTCGCGTACGTCGAGCAGGCGCCGTCGGGCCTCGTCGAGTCCGGCGCGGGGCGCGTCAGCGAGCCAGGAGGCGGCGACGGCGCGCAGCGCGGTGGCATCGCGCAGGCCGCCGCGGGCCTCCTTGAGGTCGGGTTCGAGGAGGTACTGCAACTCGCCGTGGCGGTCGGCCCGTTCGGCGCACAGTTCGCGCAGTTCGCCGAGCCGGCGCGGGGCGAGGTTGCGCCAGTCCGCGAGCACCGTGGTGCGCAGTCCTGCGGTCAGGCCAAGGTCGCCCGCGACATGCCGGGCGTCGAGCAGTCCGAGCTGCACCTTCAGGTCCTCGGCGGCCGTCCTGCGGGCCTCGCCCGGGGTGCGGACCGAGTGGTCGAGGGCGAGGCCGAGGTCCCATACGGGGTACCAGACGCGGTCGGCGAGGGCGGCGATCTCGCCCGGCGCCGCGCTGCCGTCGTACAGGAGCAGCAGGTCGAGGTCGCTGCGCGGTGACAGTTCGCCGCGCCCGTAGCCGCCGACCGCGACCAGCGCCGCCCCCTTCACGGGCCGCTCGCCGAACAGGCCGGCGAGCCACTGGTCGGTCAGGGCGGCGAGGGCGCAACGGCGCGGCGGCCCGGACTGCTCCTCCCCCTGGAGGAGGCGCAGTCGGGCCGCCGCATAGCCGCCGGGCTCCGAATCCGGTTTCACAGCGCGTCGGGGCCGCGTTCGCCGGTGCGGACCCGTACCGCCGTGTCGACGGGCACCGACCAGACCTTGCCGTCGCCGATCTTGCCGGTGCGTGCGGCCTTCACCACGACGTCGACCAGCTGCTCGGCATCGTCGTCCTCGACGAGGACCTCGATACGGATCTTCGGCACCAGGTCCACGGTGTACTCGGCGCCCCGGTAGACCTCGGTGTGCCCGCGCTGGCGGCCGTAGCCGCTGGCCTCGGTGACGGTCAGGCCGTGGACCCCGAAGGCCTGCAGGGCCTCCTTGATCTCGTCGAGCCGGTGCGGCTTCACGACCGCGGTGATCAGCTTCATGCGTCAACCTTCTTTGCGGGTGCGTCGGCGTCCTGGGCTGCGGACGCGGTGGCCGAGGCGGCTGCGGACGGTGCGGGAAGCGAGGCGGTGCGAGCCGCCGTGCCGCCGCCGGCTCCGCTGAAGTCGTAGGCGGACTCGGCGTGTTCGACCGTGTCGATGCCCGCGACCTCGTCGTCCTCGGAGACCCGCATCCCCATCGCCTTGTCGATGACGAAAGCGAGGATGGCAGAGACGACCAGGGAGTACGCGAGGACCCCGAAGACACCCGCGGCCTGCTTGCCGAGCTGGCCGAGCCCGCCGCCGTAGAAGAGTCCGGCGACGTCCGACTGCACTCCGCCGGTGGCGAAGAAGCCGACGAGCAGGGAGCCGACGATGCCGCCGACGAGGTGGACGCCGATCACGTCGAGCGAGTCGTCGTAGCCGAACTTGAACTTGAGGCCGACGGCCATGGCGCACAGAACACCCGAGATGGCACCGACGGCGATCGCGCCGAGCGGCGAGACCGAGCCGCCTGCCGGGGTGATGGCGACGAGGCCGGCCACGGCGCCGGAGGCGGCGCCGAGCGTGGTGAACGCGCCGTGGCGGATCTTCTCGTAGGCGAGCCAGGCGAGCATCGCGGCGGCGGTGGCGATCTGCGTGTTGATGAACATGACGGCGCCCACGCCGTCGTCGTTGCCGAGCCAGGAGCCGGCGTTGAAGCCGAACCAGCCGAACCACAGCAGACCGGCACCGAGCATCACGAGCGGCAGCGAGTGCGGGCGCATCGGGTCCTTCTTGAAGCCGACGCGCTTGCCGATCACGAGGATCACACCGAGGGCCGCGGCACCCGCGTTGATGTGTACGGCGGTGCCGCCGGCGAAGTCGATGACGCCGAGCTCGAAGGCCCAGCCGCCCGACCCCCACACCCAGTGCGCGACCGGGAAGTAGACGATCGTCACCCACAGGGCGATGAACAGCGCCCAGGCCGTGAACTTCACGCGGTCCGCGAGCGCGCCGCTGATCAGGGCGGGCGTGATGATCGCGAACATCAGCTGGAAGACGGCGAAGACGTAGACCGGGATGGAGGTGCCGTCCCAGAGTTCATTGAGCCCGATGCCGCTGAGGCCGAGGAAGTCGCCCTCCCAGCCGAAGAGGCTGCCGGTGTCGGTGCCGAAGGCGATGCTGAAGCCGTAGAGGACCCACAGGACGGTGACGATCCCGAGGCTGATGAAGCTCATCATCAGCATGTTGAGGGTCGACTTGACCCGGACCATGCCTCCGTAGAAGAAGGCGAGTCCCGGGGTCATCAGCATGACCATGGCGGAACAGATGAGCATGAACCCGGTGTTCGCGGAGGAGAGCGTGGGCTCCTCCGCGGCGAGCAGGATGCCTGGGGGCATCGGCGTCTCCTCGTCGTCGTGTACGGCCCGTGCGGATGCGGCCTCGTGCGGGCGCGGCGCGGTGCCTGGAGGGCGGTGGATGAGCGGTGCTGCATGAGGGGTGGGCTGTTATGCGCCAGAGATTCCCGCGCCGCGGTTTCGGCGGATGCCGCTCGATGTTTCGCGGCAGTGACGAAGACGGCCCGCGTGTTACGCCTCGATGAACTGTCCGGGCCGCGGGGATCGCCCGTTCATGTCTCCTGCGGCAGACGAAGAACCGGCCGCGGGGCCATCCGGATCGACCTGGCGGCGGGGGAGCCGAGTCGGGTGGTCCGGGATGGCCGGCCGCGGCCGGAGATCAGGGGTTGGGGCTGTTCAGGTGCTCAGTCGTCGTGTACGTGCTCTACGTCGTGTACGGCCTGCACGCCCTCCGCCTAGACGGCCTCCGCCTCTTCGGGCAGCTGCCGCACGAGCCGGTCGGTCAGGTCGGTGATCCCGTCGTCCTGGCCGAAATCGCGCTCCACGGTGTCGAGGGTCTTGCGCAGCCGGTTGTTGACCCGCTCGGAGCGCACCTTCTTCGCCACGGCCAGGGCCCTCTCCGCGAGGACGACGCCCTGCTCGGGCTGCTTCTGCAGGATGTGCACGGTCGCCATCCCGATCAGGCTGAGCGCGTACGAGCGCAGGTGCTCGGCGTCCTTGGCGAACAGCTCGACCGCGCGCTCCATGAGGGGTTCGGCGAGCGAGGCGTACGTGGGGCTGCGGCCCGCCACATAGGCGAGGTCGCGGTACGAGTGCGCGTTCTCCGCGTTGAGTTCCGCCTCGGAGAAGAAGCGGATCCAGTCGGGCTCGGGCTCCGGGGATTCCAGCGCGTCCTCGAAGGTGCCCTCGGCCATCCGCACGGCCCGCTTGGTCTTGCTGGGCTGGCCCATGTTCGCGTAGGCGCGGGCCTCCATCGCATACAGCATCGCCTGGGTGCGGCCGGTGGCGCAGTCCCGGCTGCCGTACTGCGCGAGGTGGATGAGTTCCAGGGCGTCGTCCGGACGGCCGAGGTGGATCATCTGGCGGCTCATCCCGGAGAGGACGTACGCGCCGAGGGACTTGTCGCCGGCCTCCTTGGCGGCGTGCAGCGCGAGCACGAAGTACTTCTGCGCGGTGGGCTGCAGGCCCACGTCGTAGCTCATCCACCCGGCCAGCTCGGAGAGCTCGGCGGCGATCTTGAAGAGGCGGTGCCGGGTCCGCTCGGGCTGCGGCTCCTGGAGCAGGTCGGTGACCTCGTGCAGCTGGCCGACGACCGCCTTGCGTCTGAGACCGCCGCCGCACTGCGCGTCCCACTGCCGGAACATCACCGTGGTGGACTCGAGGAGGTCGAGCTCGGGGTCGGAGAGCCGGGTGCCGCGCCGGATCGGGGTGGGCGGCTCGGGTGCGGTGGATCCGGCCGGTGCCGGGACCAGCCAGCGCTGCATCGGCTCGATCAGGGCGGGGCCCGCGGCGAGGGCGAGGGAGCTGCCGAGGAAGCCGCGGCGGGCGAGCATCAGATCGCTGCGGGAGAACTCGCTGAGCATCTCGACGGTCTGCTCGCCGGTCCACGGCAGGTCGACGCCCGAGACGGAGGGCGCCTGGTGCGCGGTGCGCAGGCCCAGGTCCTCGATGGCGACGACGGCGCCGAAGCGCTCGGAGAACAGCTCCGACATGATCCGCGGGATCGGCTCGCGCGGCTGCTCGCCGTCCAGCCAGCGGCGTACGCGTGAGGTGTCGGTGGAGATGTGGCCGGCGCCCATCTGGCGGGCGCGGCGGTTGACCTGGCGGGCGAGCTCGCCCTTGGACCAGCCGCTGCGGACGAACCAGGAGGTCAACTGCTCGTTGGGGCGCTTCTCGGCATGCGCGGTGCTGCCTTGTGTGCCGCCCACTGGAAGGCCCCCATCCCTGAAGTCAACGCTGCCGCCGACTGCGGACCCGGCCGCTTCCCGGCCGGACTCCGTACCGCCTGGCTCAACTCCGTACAGCATGCCGCTGGTTCGGTCTCCCCGTCCGGCACTTGCTCACCCGTCGAACAGGGAACCGGCTTGCCCCCGGCATACCCACGACCGCGAGCAACTCCCGGTCCGTGCACCGAAAGTAATCCTACGATCACCCCTCCGGCGAGGGCATTCCAGGAAACGCCACCTTTCGCCACCCCTTCGAATGAACTCAAGTGCGGCTCCACGCGATTCACTTGACACATGCCGGACGGAAGCGGGCGGAGCGATGCGCACCGGGGCGCGCGCCCGTCGGCGCACCACCCATGGCCGCGCCGGGCGCCGCGACCGACCTTTGGGGCGCCGTTGAACGGAGCGTCACGGGGGCGCTCCGGTTCGTAACCATGGACTGGTTGGACCCGTTGGAGGGGGCATGGGCTTCACGATCGGCGGCAGCCGCGGTATCCGTGAGAACCGCACCGGTGCGCGGCGTCGCGGCCGCATGTCCGAGTGCACGGCCGTGGCCGAGTTCACCGGCCTGTGGGGCTGGTCCGTCGCCCCCGGCGCCCGTGCCGTGTCCGGGCGCTGCTCCTGCGGTGATACGCGCTGTGCGGCGCCCGGGGCGCATCCGCTGTCGTTCGCGGGCGAGCTGGCCGCGGGCGCGACGCTCGACGAGGTGAGCCGGGCGTGGGGCGAGTTCCCCGGGGCCGCGGTGATGCTTCCGGCCGGGCGCAGCTTCGACGTCCTCGAGGTCTCCGAGTCGGCGGGGCGGCGCGCCCTGATCCGGCTGGAACGGATGGGGCTTCCGCTCGGGCCGGTCACCACCACGCCGGACCGGCGCGCGCAGTTCTTCGTCGCTCCCGGGGCGGCGGCGGAGCTGCCCGCGCTGCTGTATCGCATGGGGTGGGACGGCGCCGCACTCGATCTTCGCGCCCTCGGGGCGGGCGCGTACATCACGGCCCCGCCGTCGGACCGTGGCGGGCTCGGCCCGGTCCGCTGGCTGCGCGCCCCGGGCCTCGACGCGGCCCGGAACCCGCCGCAGGCGCGACTGGTTCTCGGTGCGCTGGCCTATGCGTCGCACCGGGTGGGGCGCTGAACGCGCTCGCCCGCAGACGCCGGCCGGGCCGAATGCTCAGCCCGGCCGGCGCCTGAGGTGATCGGGACGGCTCGGTCCCCGATGAGTCAGTCCCCGATGAGCGCGTCGACGAAGGCCTCCGGCTCGAACGGAGCCAGGTCGTCCGCGCCCTCGCCCAGACCCACGAGCTTGACGGGGACGCCGAGCTCGCGCTGCACGGCGACCACGATGCCGCCCTTCGCCGTGCCGTCGAGCTTCGTCAGCACGATGCCCGTGATGTCCACGACCTCGGCGAAGACCCGGGCCTGGACCAGGCCGTTCTGACCGGTGGTCGCGTCGAGCACGAGCAGCACCTCGTCGAGCGGGGCGTGCTTCTCGACGACGCGCTTGACCTTGCCGAGCTCGTCCATGAGCCCCGTCTTGGTGTGCAGTCGGCCGGCCGTGTCGATGAGCACGACCTCGACGCCCATCTCCTTGCCCTCCTTCACCGCGTCGAACGCGACGGAGGCCGGGTCACCGCCCTCGGGCCCGCGCACGGTGTAGGCACCGACGCGCTCGCCCCAGGTCTGCAGCTGATCGGCGGCCGCCGCACGGAAGGTGTCCGCGGCGCCGAGCACGACGCTGTTGCCGTCCGCCACAAGCACCCGGGCGAGCTTGCCGGTCGTGGTGGTCTTGCCGGTGCCGTTGACCCCGACGACCATGACGATGCCGGGGCCCTCGCCCTCCTTCTCGGTCTTGACCACCCGGTCGAGGTCCGGGTCGACGAGCGTGAGCAGCTCCTCGCGCAGCAGCGCCCGCAGCTCCTCGGGCGTGCGGGTGCCGAGCACCTTCACACGCTCGCGCAGCCGCTCGACCAGCTCCTGGGTGGGGGCGACTCCGACGTCGGCGGTGAGGAGGGTGTCCTCGATCTCCTCCCAGGTGTCCTCGTCGAGGTGCTCGCGCGAGAGCAGCGAGAGCAGCCCCTTGCCGAGCGAGTTCTGGGAGCGGGCGAGCCGGGCGCGCAGCCGCACGAGGCGGCCGGCCGTCGGCTCGGGCACCTCGATCTCGGGCGTGGGCGGGAGCTCCTCCTCGACGACCGCGGGCGCCTCCTCGACGGGGGCCGCGGCCTTGGGAAGGTCCACCTCCTCGATCGTGCGGCGGGGCTCTTCGCGCGGCTCCTCGGCCTCGTCGCCGACGTGCGGCTCGGCGGGGGGCGTGATGGTCGGCGTGCTCGACGGGGACGAGGGCGGCAGCTGCTTCTTCTTGCGGCCGCTGACCACGAGCCCGGCGACGGTCGCACCGACCGCGACCAGGGCGATGACTACAGCAAGGATGAGGAATTCCATAACAGGCCCAGTATGCGTGACCCGGCGGTCTGCCCGCCCGAGGTAGCCGGTCATCCCGGTCACCGGGGGCGGCGCCCGGGGAAGGGCGTGTCCCGACCCTGTCCATCTGACGCCACGTCAGCTAACGTCCCGGGGCACGGCGCGAAGGGGGACGTCGGCGCGGCGGCCCCCCGCCGTCGTCACCGCCTGACCACCGTCGTCACCGCCTGACCACCGCCGTCACCGCCCGGCCACCCTCGTCGCCGCCGGCCACCGTCGTCAAAGGGGACGCCCGCCATGCCCGTCTCGGTCGCACGCTTCAACCTCATCGACCCGGAAGGCTCACCCGCACAGCTAGCCGACCGCTACGGCGCCGCCCTGGAGATGGCGCGCTTCGCCGACAGCGCGGGCATGACCATGATCCAGACCGAGGAGCACCACGGTGTGGAGAACAACTGGCTGCCCTCGCCCTTCACCTTTGCTGCCGGCGTCTTCGGCGCGACCCGCAACATCGCCGTCACGATCTCCGCGATCCTCGGCCCGCTGCACGATCCGCTGCGGATCGCCGAGGAGATCGCGGTCCTCGACCTGATGGGCAAGGGCCGCCTGATGACGGTCGCGGGCATCGGCTACCGGCCCGAGGAGTACGAGATGTTCGGCGTCGAGTGGGCCCGGCGCGGCAAGCTCCAGGACCGTCTGCTCGAAACGCTCCTCAAGGCATGGACGGGCGAGCCGTTCACCTACGAGGGCCGTACCGTGCGCGTCACCCCGCGCCCGTACACCGATCCGCATCCGATGCTGGTCGTCGGCGGCTCCTCGAAGCCGGCCGCCCGGCGCGCGGCCCGCCTCGGGCTGCCGTTCTTCCCGAGCGCGCACCTGCCCGACCTCGAGACGTACTACACCGAGAAGCTCGCCGAGTACGGCACCGAGGGCTGGATCCTGATGCCGGGCGAGGAGACGCCGCTGCTGCACATCTCCGAGGACCCGGACCGGACCTGGGCCGAGTTCGGACAGCACTTCCTGCACGAGGCGTGGATGTACAGGTCCTGGCAGAACAAGGACATCAAGTCCGCGGTCAGCTCGGGCGCGGGCACGGTGGAGGAGCTGCGCGCGGAGGGCGTCTACCGCATCCTCACGCCCGAGCAGTGCGTGGCGGCCGCCGACAGCACGCTCGGCAACCTGGTCCTGCACCCGCTGTGCGGCGGTATGCCGATCGACGAGGGCTGGCGCAGCCTGCAGCTGTTCACGGAACAGGTCCTCCCCCACTGCAAGAACTGAGTCTCGTACGGGAGCGGCCGCCCGGTCCCGTAGCGGACCGCACCGGACCGCTCCGGACCGCTCCGAACCACCCCGATCCGCTCAGCCCATCTCCTCCAGCGCCTTGCCCTTGGTCTCCGGCACGAATCTCAGGATGAACGGGATCGAGAGCAGCGCGAAGGCCGTGTAGATCATGTACGCGCCCGAGAGGTTCCAGTCGGACAGCGTCGGGAAGCTCACCGTGATCACCCAGTTGGCGATCCACTGGGCCGAGGCGGCCACACCGAGCGCGGCGGCGCGGATCCGGTTGGGGAACATCTCGCCGAGCAGCACCCAGACGACCACGCCCCAGGACAGGGCGAAGAAGAGCACGAAGCAGTTGGCGGCGACGATCGCGATCGTGCCCTGGGCGTCCGGCAGCGAGATGTCGTCGCCGGTGCCCGATTTATACGAGAAGGCCCAGGCGGCCACAGCGAGCGAGACGGCCATGCCTGCCGAGCCGATCAGGGCGAGCGGTTTGCGCCCGAGACGGTCGACGAGCGTCATGGCGATCACCGTGCCGATGATGTTCACGATCGAGGTCTCGAACGAGTAGAAGAACGAGCTCTCCGGGTCGATGCCGACCGACTGCCACAGCGCGTTGCTGTAGTAGAAGATCACGTTGATGCCGACGAGCTGCTGGAAGACCGAGAGGCCGATGCCGATCCAGACGATCGGCAGCAGTCCGGCCCGGCCGCCCATGAGGTCGCGGAAGGTCGACTTGTGTTCCCGGTGCATGGCCTCGGTGATCTCGCCGACGCGCAGGTCGAGGTCGATCCTGGTGCCCTCGACCTCGCGCAGCACGCCTTTGGCCTGTTCGGTCCTGCCCACGGAGATGAGGTAGCGCGGCGACTCGGGGATGACGAAGGAGAGCATCCCGTAGACGACGGCCGGGATGACCATCACGCCGAGCATGACCTGCCAGGCCTCCAGTCCCGCGATGTTGCCGCGCTGATCGCCGCCCGCGGCGTTGAGGATGCCCCAGTTGACCAGCTGCGAGACGGCGATCCCGATGACGATGGCGGCTTGCTGGAAGGAGGCGAGCCGACCGCGGTAGGCGGGCGGTGAGACCTCGGCGATGTACGCCGGGCCGATCACCGAGGCCATCCCGATGGCCACACCGCCGAGCACCCGCCACATCGCCAGGTCCCACAGGGCGAAGGGCAGCGCCGAACCGACGGCGCTCACGGTGAACAGGACGGCGGCGATCCGCATCGTCGGGATACGGCCGATCCGGTCGGCGAGGCGGCCCGCGGTGGCGGCACCGATCGCGCAGCCGATCAGCGCGGCGGCGATCACCTGGGCGAGCGCCTCGGAGCCGACGTCGAAGCGGCCCCGGATGGCCTCGACCGCGCCGTTGATCACGGAGCTGTCGTAGCCGAAGAGGAATCCGCCCATCGCGGCGGCCGCCGCGATGAAGATGACGTGTCCGAGATGGTCCGGAGCTGCTTCTCGCGCTGCGGGACGCGGTTCCTGTGTACTGGTCACCCGTTCAGTGGGGCACAGGTGACGGGCGGCCACCACCGGAGCGTGTCCGAAGGAGCCACAGGTCAGCGCAGCCGCTGGCTGATCACCTTCGAGACACCGTCGCCCTGCATGGAGACGCCGTAGAGCGCGTCCGCGACCTCCATGGTGCGCTTCTGGTGGGTGATCACGATGAGCTGCGAGGCCTCCTGCAGCTCCTGCATGATCCGGATGAGCCGCTGCAGGTTGGTGTCGTCGAGGGCCGCCTCGACCTCGTCCATGACGTAGAACGGGCTCGGCCTGGCCTTGAAGATCGAGACCAGCATGGCCACGGCGGTCAGCGAGCGTTCGCCGCCGGAGAGCAGCGAGAGCCGCTTGACCTTCTTGCCGGGCGGCCGGGCCTCCACGTCGACGCCGGTGGTCAGCATGTTGTCCGGGTCGGTCAGGATCAGCCGTCCCTCGCCGCCGGGGAACAGCCGGCTGAAGACGCCCTCGAACTCGCGGGCGGTGTCCCGGTAGGCCTCGGTGAAGACCTGTTCGACCCGCTCGTCGACCTCCTTGACGACCTGGAGCAGGTCGGCGCGGGTCTTCTTGAGGTCTTCGAGCTGCTCGCTGAGGAATTTGTGCCGCTCCTCCAGGGCGGCGAACTCCTCCAGGGCCAGCGGGTTCACCTTGCCGAGCTGCTGATACGCGCGCTCGGCCGCCTTGAGGCGCTTCTCCTGTTCGGCCCGTACGAACGGGCGCGGCGTGTTCCGCGGGTGCTCCGGGTCCTCGGGCAGTTCCTCGCCCTCGGCGGGCGGCGAGGGCGGTACGAGCTGCTCCGGCCCGTACTCGCCGACGAGCCCGGCGGGTTCCACGCCCAGCTCTTCGAGCGCCTTCGCCTCCAGCTGCTCGATCCGCATCCGCTTCTCGGCCCCGAGCACTTCGCCGCGGTGCACCGAGTCCGTGAGCCTGTCGAGCTCCGCCTTGAGCTCGCGGCCCTGCCCGCGGGCGGCGTTCAGCTCCTGTTCCCGCGCGGCCTTGGCCCGCTCGGCCGCGTCCCGCTCCTCCTCTGCCCGTACGAGGGAGACCTCCACGTGCGCGAGCAGCTGGCGCGCCCCGGAGGCCACGGCCTCGGCGACGGAGGCCTCGTAGCGAAGCCGGTCGCGGCGCCGCTCGGCCCTGGCCCGGGTCTCGCGCTCGGCGCGCGCGGCCCGGTCGAGCCCGTCGGCCCGCCCGGCGAGGCCCTTGACGCGCTCCTCGTGGGTACGGACCTGGAGCCTGGCCTCCATCTCGGTCTGCCGCGCGTTGGCACCGTCGGCCGCGAGCCGGTCCCGTACGGAGGTGTCGGGCTCCTCCTCGACCGGAGCTTCCTCCGCCACCGCGAGCCGTTCGGCCAGCTCCTCGGCCTCCATGAGTGCCTTGTCGAGGGCGTCCTGGGCGCGGGCGGCGGCGGCAGTGGAGCGCTCGGCCTCGCCCGCGGCGCCACGGGCCTGGCCCGCGAGCCGCCCGAGCTGCTGCGATACGGCCGACTTCTCGCGGTCGGCGGCCCGGCGCTGCTCGGCCAGCTCCTCCACCAGGGCCGCGGCGGCACGGCGCTGTTCGGCGGCCGCGTGCTGTGCCGCGGCCAGCTCCTCGCAGCGGACGCCGAGTTCCTCCAGCTCGGCCGCGGCCTCGTCCACGGAGGCCTGCACTTCGAGGAGGCTCGGCGCACCCGCCGAACCGCCCTGCGCGAAGTGCGCGCCGAGCAGATCGCCGTCCGCGGTCACGGCCGTGAGCCCGGGCCGCGCATGGACCAGGTCCTCGGCGTCCTCCAGGGTGCCGACCACCACGATCCCGCGAAGGAGTCTGCGCACGGCCGGCATCAGCTCTTCGGGCCCGCGCACGAGATCGGCCGCATACGGCGGTCCGTCCGGCCGCTGCCCGGGCGGTACGTCGTCGGGGGCGCCGCTCAGCAGTATCGCGGCGCGGCCCGCGTCCTGTTTGCGCAGCAGGCGGATCGCCTCGGCGGCGGTGGCGGGCGTGGACACGGCGATCGCATCGGCCGCGGCGCCGAGGGCGGCGGCGAGCGGGATCTCGTATCCGGTGTCGACGGTGAGCAGTTCGGAGGCGGGGCCGAGCAGCCCGGTCAGGCTTTCCTTGGCGGCGAGCAGCGTGCCGGTGCCGTCCTTGCGCCGCAGGCCGAGCGCGAGCGCATCGCGCCGGGCGGCCACGGCGGCGCGCCTGCGCTCGGCGGTGGTGGCGGCCTCGCGGGCGGCGCCCAAGGCGGCTTCGGCCTCGGCGAGGGCCTGCCTGGCCGCTTCGTGCTGCTCGCCGAGGTCGGTGTCGTCCGCGTCGAGGCCGTCCACCTCGGCCTTGAGCTGCTCGTACTCCTCCTGTGCGGCGACGGCCCGCTCGTTCGCCTCGTCGCGTGCGGCGGCGAGCCGGTCGATCTCGGCCTGTGCCGATGCGGCCCGGCTGCGGGCCGCGTTGACCTGCCCGGACAGCCGCGCGAGCCCTTCGCGCCGGTCGGCGATGGCGCGGGCCACGTCCTTGAGTCTGCGCTCCTCCGTGGCCAGCTCGCGCTCCAGCTCGGCCCGGTGCGCCACGGTGTCGTCGAGGGCGCGCTGCGCCGCCTCCAGGGCGGCCTCCAGTTCGGCCTCCTGTTCGCGGATGCGGGCGGCCTCGCGCTCCATGTCCTCGGGATCGCGGCCGCGCCGCTCCTCCTCGGGCGCCGAGCGGGCGCTCTTCACGCGGGCGTCGGCGAGGGAGACGGTGCCGCGGACCCGTTCGGCCAGCTGGGAGAGCTGGTACCAGGTCTCCTGCGCCCGCTGCAGCCGCGGGGTGAGCCGCCGTACCTCGTCCTCCAGATCGGCCTCGCGGCTCAGCGCCGCCTTGAGGTCGGCCTCGGCGCTCTCCTTGCGGCGCTTCAGCTCGGCCTCGTCGGCGATCTCGGTCCTGAGCGCTTCCTGCATCCGTACGAGATCATCCGCGAGCAGCCGCAGCCGTGCATCGCGCAGATCGGCCTGGATGACGGCGGCGCGGCGGGCGACGGCGGCCTGCCGGCCGAGCGGTTTGAGCTGTCGGCGCAGCTCGTCGGTGAGGTCCTGGACGCGCGCGAGGTTCGCCTGCATCGCGTCGAGCTTCCGCAGCGCCTTCTCCTTGCGCTTGCGGTGCTTGAGGACGCCGGCAGCCTCCTCGATGAAGGCGCGGCGCCCCATCGGATCGGCGTGCAGCACGGAGTCGAGCTGGCCCTGTCCGACGATGACGTGCATCTCGCGGCCGATACCGGAGTCGGAGAGGAGTTCCTGGATATCGAGCAGCCGGCAGGTGTCGCCATTGATCTGGTATTCGCTACCGCCATTGCGGAACATGATCCGCGTGATGGTGACCTCGGCGTACTCGATGGGCAGCGCGCCGTCGGAATTGTCGATGGTCAGCGAGACCTCGGCACGGCCGAGCGGCGGGCGGCCCGTGGTGCCGGCGAAGATGACGTCCTCCATCTTGCCGCCGCGCAGGGATTTGGCGCCCTGTTCGCCCATGACCCAGCTGAGCGCGTCCACGACATTGGACTTGCCGGAGCCGTTCGGTCCCACGACACACGTGATTCCCGGCTCGAACTTAAGCGTCGTAGCCGAGGCGAAGGATTTGAACCCGCGCAGGGTCAGGGCCTTGAGGTGCACGCCGACGGACTTTACCGGGCGACGCCTCCGCGACAGCGGGCATACCGGTGCACGAGCACGGGAAGTCCGCGCCCGATCCCGCGATCTCCGCATGAACATGCAGTTTCGCCCGGGTAGCTGCAGGGCACATCAGACGTGAGAGTCACGACCGGTGCGGAGGAGGAAAAGAAAAAGGGACGCCGAGGCGCCCCTTGGAGTTCTTCGAGCTGCGGTTCTTCAAGCGGCTGACAGGGAGCAGCCTGATCCGGATCTCAGACGTGATCAGGTGAGCGCAGGCTCCGCCTGGGGTACGTCGATGAGCTCGCTGTGCGAAGCGACAGCCGTAGCAGACAGCGCGTCGTTCTCCGCCTGGATCCGTACGAGTTCGGATTCCAGATCCTGGACGCGCTGCTGGAGCCGTCGCATCTCGGCGAGAAGTCGCGGGTCGGTGCCGCCGACGTAACCGAGAAGCGCCTTTGCCATGATGGATGGTCCTCCACACTGAGTGACCGACCGAAGCGGTGTGGGTCGTGAGGGATGGCACCCGCGGCTGACTGGCACTGCTTGTCGTGCTGCCGTTCTCACATGCCAAACAGCTAGGGTGCGCGGGGGCTTCCAGCGTCTCACCAAAAAGTTTGACGGTCAACACGATCACGCCCCGTACTCACGGGCAGACCCGGGGCACAGCGCCTTCCGACCGGTCGACGGTGCTCTCCTGCGGGGCCCTGGGGGCGTGGAGATCTTCGTTATCGGGCAGCCTTGCACGAGCCGCCGATAATGGCAACCACCTGGTGATTTCTGCCCCGGACCGTTGCCGCGGGCATCTTCCGGGGCCCAGCCGCAGGTCACCGCGGCCGGCGGCTCAGCGGATCGCGAAGGTCTCGTAGCCGCCGCGGGGTGTGTCCCAGATCTCGGTCACCCCGTCCACCCGGCCGGGTGTGTCGCCCTGCTGCAGCCAGTCGAGCAGTTGCTCGCAGCCCTCGCGGCTGCCTTCGGCGACGACCTGCACCCGCCCGTCTCCCAGATTGGAGGCGAATCCCACCAGGTCACCGAGTTCCAGCGCCTTGGCCCGGGTGAACCAGCGAAAGCCGACTCCCTGCACCCGTCCGCGGACCCAGGCGATCATGCGCACTTCCTCGTTCATGTGGGAAAGCTAACCGGCCAATTCCTCTCGGAGCACATCGCCCCCATCTGTCATCGCGTACAGTCGCGAAAGATGAGACTCACCCGAACAGGTGAGTCAAGTCGTCCGTAAGACCGATTCCTCTCGAAGTAAGGCCGCAAGATGGGACGCCACCGACGCAATAAAGGCGCCGCGAAGCCCGTACGCACGGGTCTGCTCGGCGTCTCCGCGGCCGTGGCCCTCGGGGCCGCGCTGATGGCCTCGGGCGTGCTGCCCGGTACCGAGAACTACCGGTTCGACAGTGACAGCGCTCCGCAGGACGTGCAGGCCGCCGATACCACCGGTGATGTCCGCTCGCAGGGCGACAGCTCCAAGGCACCCGAGCGCGAGACGAGCGGGGCCGACCGGGACCAGGCACGCGAGACGCCCTCGGCGAGCCCCTCGCAGTCCGCCAAGAAGCCCTCCCCGACCCCCTCGCGCACGGCCGAGTCCGAGGCCGCCGCCGAGAAGGAGTCCGCGGACAGGAGCGAGGAGCCCGCGAAGCAGCCACGGACGAAGACCCCCGAGAAGACCGCGACCCCGGACACGGCGGACGCGGGCTCCGGCGCCGAGGCCCAGGTGCTCGCCCTGGTCAACCAGGAGCGCGCGCAGGCCGGCTGCCGGCCCGTCACCGCGGACGGCGAGCTGGCCGCACTCGCCGAGGACTTCAGCGCCGACATGGCGGCGCGCGGCTTCTTCGACCACACCGACCCCGATGGCGACACCCCCTGGGACCGGGCGGACGCGGCCGGGATAACGAACCTCGGCGGTGAGAACATCGCCCGCGGGCAGGCCGATGCCAAGGCGGTCATGGACTCCTGGATGAAGAGCCCGGGCCACCGCGCCAACATCCTCAACTGCGACTACAAGACGCTCGGCGTCGGCGCGCACTTCGGTGCGGGCGGTCCGTGGTGGACGCAGGACTTCGGCTTCTAGAAGCTCCCGGTTCCGGCAGGTTCCGGTTCCGTGCGCCCGTCTTCCGGTTCCGTGCGCCCGTCTTCCGGTTCCGTGCGCCCGTCTTCCGGTTCCTCAGACCCGCGGCGGGCGCTGGCACCTCGGGCAGAAGTAGCTGGAGCGGTTCATCCACGGGCGGCGGCGCATCGCCGTGCCGCAGCGGCGGCAGGGCTCGTCCTCCCTCCCGTACGCGTCGAGGGAGCGCTCGAAGTATCCGGACTCGCCGTTCACGTTGACGTAGAGGCTGTCGAAGCTGGTGCCGCCGACGGCGAGCGCGGCGTTCATGACATCCCGCACATGCCCGAGCAGTTCGGCGGTACGGGGACGGGTGAACGTGGCGGTGGCCCGCTCGTAGTGCAGCCGGGACCGCCAGAGCGCCTCGTCGGCATAGATGTTGCCGACCCCGCTGATCAGTGACTGGTCGAGCAGGGCGCGCTTGATCGTCGTACGCTTCCGCCGCAGCGCCTCGTGGAAGGCCGCGTCGTCGAAGGCGGGGTCGAGTGGATCGCGCGCGATGTGGGCGATGACGTCGGGGAGCCCGTCCGCACCCTCGCCTGCGGCGGTCTCGTGCACGGAGAGGCCGCCGAAGGTCCGCTGGTCGACGAACCGCAGCTCGCTGCCCTGCCCGTCATCGAAGCCGATGCGGATCCGCAGGTGCTTCTCGTCCGGCGCGTCCGCCGGCTGTACGAGCAGCTGGCCGCTCATCCCGAGGTGGGCGAGCACGGAGTACGAGCCGTCGCCGAGCGGCAGCCACAGATACTTGCCGCGGCGCTGCGGCCGGGCGATGCGCCGGCCCTTGAGGCGGGCCGCGAAATCCACCCCGCCGGCAGGGTGCCGGCGCACGGCACGCGGATGCAGGACGTCGACGTCGGCCACGGTTCGACCGGCTACCCAGCGGTCGAGCCCGCGCCGCACCACTTCTACCTCGGGAAGCTCAGGCACGCCACCAGTCTCCCACCGGCGTGTGGGCGCCTTGCACCCGCCCCGGCCAAGGCCGACGGCCCGTCCCCCGCAGGGGGACGGGCCGTCGTACGAACAGAGCTCAGGCCGTGGCCGCGTCGGCCTCCGGGGAGGCCGGGGCCTGTTCGGCCCGCGCGTCCGCCGCGGCGCGAATCTCGCGCCAGGCGGACTCCGCAGCCTGCTGCTCCGCTTCCTTCTTGCTGCGCCCAGTACCGGTGCCGTACGAGACACCACCGACGCGAGCCGCAGCGGTGAAGGTCTTCTCATGGTCGGGCCCGGTCTCCGAGACCAGATACTCGGGCACCCCGAGCCCCTCCGTCGCGGTGAGCTCCTGGAGACTGGTCTTCCAGTCCAGGCCTGCCCCGAGCGAGGAGGACTTCTCGATCAGCGGGTCGAAGAGCCGGTGGACCAGCTCGGAGGCCGAGTCCAGACCCTGGTCGAGATAGACCGCACCGATCACCGCTTCGAGGGTGTCGGCGAGGATGGATGCCTTGTCCCGCCCGCCCGTGCCCTCTTCACCGCGGCCGAGCCGGATGAAGGAGCCGAGGTCGAGCCCACGGCCCACCTCCGCCAGCGCACGCGAATTGACCACCGCGGCCCGCAGCTTGGCCAGCTGGCCTTCGGGCAGGTCGGGGTGGGTGCGGTACAGCGTGTCCGTGACGACGAGGCCGAGCACGGAGTCCCCGAGGAACTCCAGACGCTCGTTCGTCGGCAGACCGCCGTTCTCGTATGCGTAGGAACGGTGGGTCAGTGCACGCACCAGAAGGGCGGACTCGAGCTTGTACCCGAGCCGCCCTTCCAGAAGCGTGTGGGACGAGGCCGTGTTCTCCGTCTGCTTTTTGTTCGACGGCTGCGACATCGTGCCTCTCACCAGCCGCTCAGACCTCGAGGACCTGGCGCTTGTTGTAGGTGCCGCAAGACGGGCACGCAATGTGCTGCTGCTTGGGCTCCTGGCAGCGCTCGCACGACACCAGGGTGGGGACCGCAGCCTTCCACTGCGACCGGCGGTGGCGCGTGTTGCTGCGCGACATCTTCCGCTTCGGAACAGCCACGGCTACTTCTCCTGCTTCTCGTCGACGCCCGCTTCAGCTTCGGCGCCGCTCATCTCGTCCTTCTCACCGCTCTGGAGTGAACCGGCGAGTCCCTGCAATGCCGCCCAACGGATGTCGACGGCTTCATGGTGGTGGTCCGGGTTGTCGTTCAGGTTGATTCCGCATTCGGAACACAGACCCGCACAGTCCTCCCGGCACACCGGCTGCATCGGCAGTGCGAGCACCACCGCATCCCGCAGCACGGGTTCGAGGTCGAAGAGTCCGTCCTCGAGGGGGATGATCTCCTCGTCCTCCTCGGCGTCGTCGACCGGCTCCGCGTGTTTGCGGCCCCGGTCATCGGCGTCGGGGTACGAGAACATCTCCTGGAAGTCCGCGTCGAGCTGCTGCTCGACCGGCTCCAGACACCTTACGCACTCCCCCTCGGCCCGCGCACGGGCGGTGCCTGTGACAAGCACCCCTTCCATGACCGATTCGAGGCGGAGCGCAAGCTCCACCGGAGCGCCGGCAGGCACTCCGATGACACCCGGGATACCGAGGATCTCGTCCCCGGCGGGTGCCTCCACGTTGCGGGAAACGCGCTGCATGGCACCAGGACGCCGGCCCAGCTCATGTGTGTCGAACACGAGTGGGTTGCGGTGGTCGAGGCGGCCGTTCAGGGCTTTTCCTGCTTTCGGGTCATGGAAGTCGAGAAGGCGGCTGCCTGCACCGGAGGTCGGGCAGCCCGGATCGCGCGGAGGCACCTTCCCTGCTCGAACGTAGCCGAGAGCCCGGGGGCGCATGCGCGACCGAAGAGCCAGGATACTGGACCATTCGCTCACGGCCCAATCCGGTCCCGGCGAGGGGGCTCGGCCCGGTCCCGGCGAGGGGGCTCGGCCCCGGCCACGAACGGCTCGGGCCGCCGGGGGCTCGGGCCCGGCCGCCAGGGGGCTTCAGTTCTGGCCGCGCCCCTGCTCGTACTGCTGCAGCTGGTCCATGCTGATCATGCTGGTGTCGAAGAGGCTCGTCTCGTCCAGCTCCGCGGCCTGCCGCTGGGCGTCCGCGTCCGCACCCGGGTAGCCCTCGCCCTGCTGCCCGTAGCCCTGCTGGTAGCCGTACACCTCCGGCTGCTGCTGATAGGCATACGGATCGGCCTGGGCGTAACCGCCGCTCTGGTCGTAGCCCTGCTGCTGATAGGCGTACGGATCCTGCGACTGGGGCTGCTGCTGGTAGGCGTACGGGTCGGGCTGCTGCTGGTACGCCTCCTGCTGGGGCGCGTCCTGCGGGTAGCCGTCCTGGTCCTGCCGGTACGCTCCCTGCCCCCCGTACGCGTCCTGTCCCTCGTACGCTTCCTGCCCGCCATAGGCCTCCTGCTGGTAGCCGCCGGGCTGCTGCTGCTGGAAGCCGGTCTCCCGCGCGGGCCGTCCGGGCACCTGGCGCGGGACGGCCGGGGCCTCGGGTTCGGCGAGGTCCGTGAGGAAGTCCGCGTCAGTGGTCTGCTGCGGGGCGAGCGCGTCGAGGCGGCCGAGGTCGTCGGTGGCGATCCGGCCGTGGAGCTTCTGCCGACCACGGCCTACCGCCTCCAGGGTCTTGGCCAGGACGGCCTCGAAGGCGCCGAGCTTGCCGTCGACGTACGCATCGGCGTTCTCGCGCTGGGTCTGCGGGTCGAGGCTGCGCTCGGGCGCCTCGGTGAAGTCCGGGTCCTCGTAGCCCTGCTCGTCCAGGCCCTGGCCGGTACCGAGCAGCTTCTCGCGGCCGCGACCGACCGAGCCGAGGGTCTTGGTGAGGACGACCTCGAAGTTGGCGAGCTTGGAGTCGACGTAGTCGTCTGCCTCCGCCTTGATCTCCTCGGCCTCCTCGCGGGCGGCGGCCAGGATGCGCTCGGCCTCCTCCTGGGACTTGCGGGCGACCTCGCTGTCGGAGACCAGCGAGCCGACCTCGGAGCGCGCCGAGGCGACGATCCGCTCGGCCTCCTGGTGGGCCTGCTCGACGAGCTGCTCGCTGCCGCCGATGACCTGTTCGGCCTGGGCGAGCGAACCGGGCAGCGCGCCGCGCACCTCTTCGAGGAGCGCGAGCAGCTCGGCGCGGTTGACCACGCACGAGGCGGACATGGGCATCGACCGGGCGCTCTCGACGGACCTGATGACGTCGTCGAGCTTGTTCTGCACGTCCACCGTGTGCTCGCCACTCTCTAGAACTGGTTGGAGACGGACGGCACGACTGTACGGCCACGGGGTGCCCGCGCGACACCGACTGACGAACCGTCAGCCGGGGGTGGGGGCGGGCCCTGCACCGGATCGGGGGCCGGCCGCTGTGCCGTACGGTCCTCAGCGGCCCTTGCCGAGGCGTTCGGTGAGGGCCTCGTGGACGACCGGCGGAACCAGGTGGGCGACGTCGCCGCCCCAGGCCGCGACCTCCTTGACGAGCGAGGAGGACATGAAGCTGTAGGTGGGGCTGGTGGGGACGAAGAGCGTCTCCACGCCCGAGAGCCCGTTGTTCATCTGGGCCATCTGCAGCTCGTAGTCGAAGTCGCTGACGGCCCGCAGGCCCTTGACGATGGCCGGGATGTCGCGCTGCTTGCAGAAGTCGACGAGCAGTCCGTGGAAGGACTCGACCTCGACATTGCCGAACTCGGCGGTGACCGAGCGGATCAGTTCGATGCGCTCGTCGACGGTGAACAGGCCCTGCTTGGACTTGTTGATCATCACCGTGACGTGCACGACGTCGTACAGCCTGGAGGCTCTGGCGATGATGTCGAGGTGACCGTTGTGGATGGGGTCGAACGACCCCGGGCAGACTGCGCGGCGCAACGTGTGTCCCTCGCTCTCCGGTGCGGGCCGGTTGGTCATGACTGCCGTTCCTCTTGCTTCGGGGAACCGGCTGCTGGCTGGTCCTCGGGGGTCGAGGCCCCGGCTTCCTGCGGGTCCTCACCGGTCGAGGCGGCGCGACCGTACCAAAAGGTGCCCTCGCCGTAACGCCGGGACCTGAGCGACTCGAAGCCGCCTGGCCAGCCGAATTCGCCGCCTCTGGTGCTGCGCTCCACGGTGACGAGCGCATCGTCCGCGAGCCACCCCTGGGCGGCGAGTGTGAGCAGGATCTCCCGAAGATCGTCATCGGTGACGGCGTACGGCGGATCGAGGAAGACGATGTCGTACGGGGCGGATGGGGCCGCTGCGGTGATGATCTGACCGGCCTTGCCCGCGCGTACCTCCGCGCCGGGCAGGGCGAGCGATTTCACGTTCTCGCGGATCGTACGGACGGCCTTGGCATCCGCCTCGACGAGCAGCGCGTGGCCCGCGCCGCGGGACAGGGCCTCCAGGCCGACCGCGCCGGAGCCCGCGTACAGGTCGAGCACGCGCTCGCCGTCGAGCGGGCCGCCGAGCAGCGACTGCCAGGTCGAGAACAGCCCCTCGCGGGCCCGGTCGGACGTGGGACGGGTGCCGTTGCCCGGCGGCACGGACAGCCTGCGCCCGCGAGCGGTGCCGGCGATCACGCGGGTCATGTGAGGGTCCTTCTGCGCGGGGTGTGGTGCGGGCTTCCCACGATATGGGGCGCGATCGGCGTGGGCCTCGCGGGGCGGGTGCTCACCCCTTCTCCAGGTACTGCTCCCTGTCCTTGCCCACCAAGGCGTCCAGGGTGGTGCGGAGCTCGGGGTAGTGGGCCAGCTCCGGGTCCTTGCCGACCAGCGTGACCGCTTCCTGTCTGGCCTCCGCGATGACCTCCTCGTCGTCGATCACCGCGAGAACCCGCAGCGAGGAGCGGACACCCGACTGGGCCTGGCCGAGAACATCGCCCTCGCGGCGCTGTTCCAGGTCGATGCGGGAGAGCTCGAAGCCGTCCAGGGTCGAGGCCACCGCGCCGAGGCGGCCACGGGCGGGGCTGGCCTCGGGCATTTCCGTGACCAGCAGGCACAGGCCGGGCGCGGAGCCACGACCCACCCTGCCGCGCAGTTGGTGGAGCTGGGAGACACCGAAGCGGTCGGCATCCATGATCACCATGATGGTGGCGTTCGGCACGTTCACGCCCACCTCGATCACGGTGGTGGCTACCAGGACATCGACGTCACCCGCGGCGAAGCGGCGCATCACGTCGTCCTTGTCGTCCGGTGCCATCCGGCCGTGCAGGATCTCCACGCGCAGACCCGTGAGCGGTCCGGTGGTGAGCTGCTCGGCGACCTCGACCACGGCGAGCGGCGGGCGCTTCTCCGCTTCGTCCTCGGCGGACTTCTTCTTCGCGGCCGCCTTGTCCTCCAGATCATCGCCGATGCGTGGGCAGACCACGTACGCCTGATGCCCGTTCTCGACCTCCTCCCGGACCCGTTCCCAGGTGCGGGCGAGGAAGTGCGGCTTCTCGGCCGCCGGGACCACATGGCTGGCGATGGGTGAGCGCCCAGCGGGCAGTTGGTCGAGGACCGAAGTCTCCAGGTCGCCGAAAACCGTCATCGCGACCGTGCGCGGGATCGGGGTCGCCGTCATGACCAGGAGGTGCGGCGGCTGTTTGCCCTTGGAGCGCAGGGCATCGCGCTGTTCGACGCCGAAACGGTGCTGTTCATCGACCACGACCAGGCCCAGATCGTGGAACTGCACCTTGTCCTCGATCAGCGCGTGCGTACCGACCACAAGGCCGGCCTCGC
Organism: Streptomyces lothianensis; assembly: GCF_047779955.1. NCBI lineage: Bacteria > Bacillati > Actinomycetota > Actinomycetes > Kitasatosporales > Streptomycetaceae > Streptomyces > Streptomyces lothianensis. The sequence continues at coordinate 177,542 of NZ_JBLMKT010000049.1, forward strand.
CGGTGGCCAGGTCGAGCAGGGCCTGGCGGCGGGCGGCCGCCCCCATTGAACCGGTGAGCAGGACCACCTTCGTGGCGTGCTCCGTGGCGCCGAGCATCCCCCCTTCGGCCAGCTCGCCCATCATTTCCGTCACCGACCGGTGGTGCTGCTGGGCAAGTACCTCGGTGGGCGCGAGCATCGCGGCCTGTCCGCCGGCGTCGACGACAGCGAGCATCGCGCGCAGCGCGACCATCGTGTTGTGTGTCACCGTGAAGTGATCCGTGACATAAGCGCTGCTGAAGTGATCCACGCTGATGCACTGGACCTCTTTACGACCCACGTACTCGACCTGTCGAACGCCACGCCTGAACGTGTTGTATTTCGGCCGTGAACGTACTCGTTCGGCTTTACGGGACAAGCGGAACGGAGGGCATTCATCGGGCAGTGCAATCGATACGTTGAATGCAGTCTTCTTCTGCAGAACCCTTGCTCTGCCTCCGAGCGAGCGCACCAGCCACGCCACGTCCTCCGCGAGCCTGCGGGAGACGGAGCAGAACGACACACTCAGCCCATCCGCCCCCACAGTCCCGTCCGTGTCCAGGAGTCCCTGGAGCAGTGCCAGCCGGTTGCCGATCGACGTGTTCTTGTAGGCATCCGGCACAGACTTGCCGTGGGAGGAAGCACCCCAGAGGTGCAGATCCCGCAAGGCCTGGATGACTGGATTACGTACGCCACCAGCACGCTCCGCCAGTTGAATCGTGTAGTCACAGTGTGAATCGACGACCGGGACAAGTTTGCATGCCGGTGCTACGGCCCGGGATGCAGCGGCGTAAATCTCCTGGTCGATCGTGGACAGGCGCAGATTGTGGCGGAACGAACCGTCTCCCAGCAGGAGGCCGAACAGGTAGGGATCAAGCGGTACCTCGACACCGTCTTCGAGATCGACCGGTGTCGCCACAGGGACATACCACTTCGACGAGCCATTCGCATTGAACAGGTCGGAACGAATCTCCCGGGTGCTCATCACCTTCGGGGGCTGTCCCCGATGCCAAGCACCGCTTGTGCCGACGATCCACAGATGCTCGTCGTCACACTCGACGGAACTTCCGTCGGAGAAAACCAGCCGCCACACGTCCCGCTCCCCTTGCGGAAACACTCCCTGAACGAGCGCGGTATCACCATTCGGGACAACCACCTGATCGCCCACTCTCAGTTCCCCCACCTTCCGGAAACCACGAGGAGTCAACACCAGGGCGTCCAGGGGTTGAGCCTTGCCGGAACCGACCTCGCCTTGGAGCAGCCGGTGCATCGGGTGTTCGGTCGCCAGGTCGTCGAAGATCTCCTTCGACACCTTCCGCTGTCCCTCGGTCAGCGTGAACGGGAGCTTCGCATCGAAGGCGTCGAGCAGCCCGTCCGACCGTGGAACGCGGGCGACAGCCGGAAGCTGTGTCTCCGCATGCCGTCTGCGTGCGAGCGCGACCTGCAGAACGAAGGCCTCGTCCCACTTGAGGCGGTCCTTGGCCACCGCGACATCGCCCTTGCTGTGCGGCCGGTGGATCTTGAGCAGCGCCTCCGGGAGGGCGACGAGTCCGCGGCCGTCGCGCAGCGCGCGGGGCAGCGGGTCCACGACCTCCTGGGCGCTCGGCAGCACCGCGTCCACGGCCTTGGCGATCTTCCAGGACTCCAGCTTCGCCGTGGCCGGATAGATCGGAAGCAGGGCCCCGGCCCAGCTGTCCACAGCCTGAGTGCTGTCGCCGCGCAGCAGTTCGTACGCCGGGTGCGCGAGTTGGAGCTTGCGGTTGAAAACGGAGACCTTCCCCGCGAACATGGCGCGGGTGCCGGGCAGCAGGTCCTTGTGTGGCTTGTGGATGCCGCGGCCGAAGAAGACCAGCTGGAGCTGGCCACTGCCATCGGTGATGGTGACTTCCAGTCGCTGACCGCGGCCATGGTTGAACTTCAGGATGCGGGCGGTGGCGACCTGGGCGACGACCGTCACATGCTCGTCGAGCGGCAGGTCTGCGAGCGTGGTGAGCTCACCGCGCTCGGCGTACCGCCGTGGATAGTGGTGCAGGAGATCGCCGACGGTGTGCAGGTCGAGATGGTCGGCCATCGCCTTCGCGGTGGCGGGGCCGAGCGACTTCTTCAACGGTTCTTCGAGCACGGACACGCAGTCCATTGCACACCACGGGACTGACAGGCAGGGTGAGCCCTGTGGACAACTCCCCCGCCCTGGTGCGCACGCAGCAGCTCTACTCCACCCCGATGAGCAGCAGCGCCGAGTTCCGGCCGCCCCGGTAGACCACCGTGTCCACGGCCAGATAGGTCTCGCGGACGTGGGTCTCCAGGGTCGCGGCGAGGGTGTCGGGGACCTCTTCCCCGAGGACCAGGGTGACCATCTCGCCGCCCGCCGAGAGCATCCGGTCGAGGACCGCCCGGGCGGTCTCAGGCAGCTCCGCGCCGATGACCGCCACATCACCGTCGATGAGACCGAGCATGTCGCCGCGCTGGCAGATGCCCGCCATGGTCCACGACTCGCGTTCCGCCACGGCGAGTTCGCCGCAGCGGGTGGCGCCCGCGGCCGCCGTCATCGCGACCACGTCCTCGTCGAAGCGGCGCTCCGGCTCGTGCACGGCGAGGGCCGCGATGCCCTGGACCGCCGAGCGGGTCGGGATCAGGGCGGCCCGTACGCCCTCCGTACGGGCCTGCTCAGCGGCCGCCGCGGCCGTATGGCGCAGGTCGGCGTCGTTGGGCATGAGCACCACCTCGCGGGCGTGCGCGCGCCGGACCGCCTCGACGAGCTCACCGCTCGCGGGCGGTTCCCCGGGGCGCGCGAGCACGGGGGTCGCCCCCGCCTCCGCGTACAGGGCGGCGAGGCCCTCGCCCGGTACGACGGCGACAATCGCGCGCTGCGCCCGCTCGCGCGGCGGCGGTACGAAACCGGCGCTGTGCGCGTCCTCCGTGCCGAAGTGGGTGATGCGGATCCGGTACGGACGGCCCGCCTCCACGCCCGCCTCGACCGCGGCGCCCGCGTCGTCCACGTGCACATGGACGTTCCACAGGCCGTCCCCGCCGACGACGACCAGCGAGTCACCGAGCGCGTCGAGGCGGGTCCTGAGGCGATCGACCTGTGCGTCGTCCTCGGCCTCGAGGAGGTAGATCACCTCGAAGGCCGGGCTGCCGGAGGGTTCGTGTGCGACGCAGGGGTCGTCGGGAGAGGCGTCGGGGGTCAGGTGAGACGGTGCCGGAGGCCCGGGAGTGGTGGCCTCGGGGACGGGAGTGGCGTCGAGAGCGGCGGGCTCGGAGGCGGCGGAGGCGTTGAGAGTGGTGGCGGAGGTGGCGGAGGAGACGGACGTGCCGGAGGAGGACGTGCCGGAGGAGGCGGAGGAGGACGTGCCGGGTGCGTGTGGGTCGGGTGTTGCGGTGCGGCGGCCGGTGGCCGAGGTTCCTGAGTGGTGCCGCGGGTACGGGGTGACCGTCCGCCCGGAGACCGCCTCCGCCAGTGCGCCGAGCACCGCCACCAGGCCCCGGCCTCCGGCGTCGACGACCCCGGCACGGCCGAGCACGGCCAGCTGCTCCGGTGTGCGCTCCAGGGCGAGGCAGGCCCCGTCGTACGCGGCCCTGGCCACCGCCGCGCAGTCGTCCGCGGCCGCTTCGGCCGCCTTCGCCGCCGCCGTGGCCACGGAGAGCACAGTGCCCTCCACGGGGTGGGCCACCGCCCGGTAGCCGGATGCGGCGGCGTGGCTCAGTGCCCGCTTCAGGCGGCGGGCGCGGGCGGCGGATGCCTGAGGGGCGGGCTCGTGAGAAAGCTCACCGTCCCCGGCCAGCACCTGCGCCATGCCCCGCAGCAGCTGCGCCAGGATCGTCCCGGAGTTCCCCCGGGCCCCGATCAGCGCGCCGTGCGCGACCGCCCGCACGGACTCGGCGAGGGAGGGGCCCTCCTGGGAGCCGGCCGCCTCGTGGGCGGTGAAGGTGGCCTCGACCGCGCGGGCCGCCGACTCCACGGTCAGATACAGGTTGGTGCCCGTATCGGAATCGGCCACGGGATAGACGTTGATCGCGTCGATCTCCTCGCGCGCCCGCCCGAGGGCATCGAGCGCGAGCACGCACCAGCCGCGCACCACGAGGGCGTCGGGGGTCTGCGGCACGGTGCCTCCTGGGAACGGCGGGGATCATTCCGCAGACTAGTGCGACGGATCGCGGTCGGGGGCCAGTGCGACGGGCCGGGGCCGGGCAGGGGCTCCGGCGGGCCATGGTAGTTTTCTTGTACCGACGCAGCCGATGTATGCTGCTTCGGTTGCCTGATTCGAATCAGGTCTTTCCTGGCACCGCCACTCAGATATCACTGAACCCGGCATGCCGGGTTTCCACCGTAAGTGCATCTGAAGTCTTTGGAGTGACCCGTGGCTGCCAACTGCGACGTCTGTGGCAAGGGGCCGGGCTTCGGCAACAACATCTCGCACTCGCACCGCCGTACGCCGCGCCGCTGGAGCCCGAACATCCAGCGCGTTCGTACCGTGGTCGGCGGGACGCCGAAGCGCGTGAACGCTTGCACCTCGTGCATCAAGGCCGGCAAGGTCACGCGCTAATCGCAGCGCGGCCACCTAGCTGGTTGCTTCAGGAAGCCGGTTCGCCCCCTCGGGGGCGGACCGGCTTCCTGCGTTCAGGGTGCCTCCAGCCCCGGCGCCTTCAGCCCCTAAGGCTTCACCCCCGGGGCTGGAGGCGCCAGCCGTGGTCGACCGGGCCGATGCCCGCGCCCAAGGGGAAGCCCGAGGCGATCGCGCCCGTCACGTAGTCCTTCGCGGCGCGGACCGCCTCCGGGACCTGGAGGCCCTTGGCGAGGCCCGCCGCGATGGCGCTGGCGAGTGTGCACCCCGTGCCGTGGGTGTGACGGTTGTCGTGGCGGGGGGCGCGGAGCCGGAGTTCGGTGGTGCCGTCCGTGAGGAGGTCCACCGGTTCGCCGGGCAGATGGCCGCCCTTGATCAGGGCCCAGCGCGGGCCGAAGGCGAGGATCGCCTCGGCGGCCCGGCGCAGGTCGGTCTCGGTGGTGACGTGGATGCCGGTGAGCTGCGCCACCTCGTCCAGGTTGGGTGTGGCCACCGTCGCGACCGGCAGCAGTCGCGTGCGTACGGAGTCGAGGGCCGCTTCCGCGAGCAGCGGGTCGCCGTGTTTCGAGACGCCGACGGGGTCTACGACGGCCGGTGCGTCCGTGCCGGCGAGGAGTTCCGCGACGGCCTCGACGAGTTCCGCCGAGGCGAGCATGCCGGTCTTCACGGCCTGGACGCCGATGTCGTCGACGACGCTGCGGTACTGGGCCCGTACGGCCTCGACGGGGAGTTGCCAGACGCCCTGGACGCCCAGGGAGTTCTGCGCGGTCACCGCGGTCAGCACGCTCATGCCGTGGGTGCCGAGCGCGAGCATGGTCTTGAGGTCGGCCTGGATCCCGGCGCCTCCGCCGGAGTCCGAGCCGGCCACCGTGAGAACACGCGGCGGAACGGCCGGGGCGGTCCCTCCGGCAGGGGCGGTCCCTCCAGCAGGGGCGGTCCCTCCGGCAGGGGCGGCATCCTCCGTCCTCACGACTCGATCCCCGAGCCGAAGTGGTCCCAGCCCTTGCTGGTCCACGGGGCGCCGTCGACCGTCACCTGCGGCAGTGCGGTCGGGTGCAGCACCTCGCCGATGACCTTCCAGCGCGCGGGCAGTTTCACGTCCGCGGGGAAGGTGGCCACCATCGCGTGGTCCTCGCCGCCGTTGAGCACCCACTGCAGCGGGTCCACGCCGACGGCCTGGCCGATGTCGTTCATCTGCGAAGGCAGGTCGATCGCGCCCGACTTGATGTCGATACGCACCTTGCTGGCCTCGGCGACATGGCCCAGGTCGGCGATGAGCCCGTCGCTCACATCGGTCATCGAGGTCGCCCCGAGCCCGGCGGCCGCGGGACCGGCGTGGTACGGGGGCTCCGGGCGGCGGTGTGCCTCGACGAAGGCGCGCGGGGAGCGGAAGCCGTGCGAGAGCACCGCGTGGCCCGCGGCCGACCAGCCGAGCCAGCCGGTGTACGCGACGACGTCGCCGGGACGTGCGCCCGAGCGGGTCACCGGCTCGTGGTTGCGCAGATCGCCGAGTGCGGTGATCGACACGGTGATGGTGTCCCCGCGGACCACGTCACCGCCCACCACGGCCGCGCCCGCGACCTGGCATTCGTCGCGCAGGCCGTCCATCAGTTCCGTGGCCCAGGTGACCGGGAGGTCGGCCGGCACCACGATGCCCAGAAGCAGCGCGGTCGGTACGGCGCCCATCGCGGCGATGTCCGCGAGGTTCTGCGCGGCCGCCTTGCGGCCGACGTCGTAGGCCGTGGACCAGTCGCGGCGGAAGTGCCGTCCTTCGAGCAGGATGTCGGTGCTGGCCACGACCCTGCGGTCGGGCGCGGACACGACGGCCGCGTCGTCGCCGGGGCCGATCCTGACCGCCGGTGTGGTCGTGAGCCGGGAGGTCAGCTCCCGGATGAGCCCGAACTCCCCGAGCTCCCCCACGGTGCCCTGCGGTCCTTTCATCGAAACGCTCCTTCTGCGCCAGTGCCCTTGCGGTAGCGGGGCCCATCGGCCGCGGGTACCGTCAACGCATACGTCAACTTCTCCGGTGCGCGCGCCGAAGCGCACGCAGATGTGTACACCTTGGCGTACGCGGGTGCGTATGCCGTGGCGTACATGGGTACGTCCACCACGGCGTGGGGGCCCGGGATCCCGCGGGTCTCCCCGCGGGATGCGGCAACGCGATACCGTGGCGTCCCTTTCCCCCGCAAGATCCCCGCGCTCGGCGCGATGATCCTCGTGGCCGCCCTGGAGGTTCCGTGGTACAGGCGTACATCCTGATCCAGACCGAGGTCGGCAAGGCGTCGACCGTCGCCGAACTGATCGGCAAGATCCCTGGAGTGATCCAGGCCGAGGACGTGACAGGTCCCTACGATGTCATCGTCCGTGCCCAGGCGGACACCGTCGACGACCTCGGTCGCATGGTGGTCGCCAAGGTCCAGCAAGTGGACGGCATCACCCGCACCCTGACCTGCCCGGTCGTGCACTTGTAGCCCCCGTCTACGCTTGGCCGGTGAACTTCTTCCGCCGCCGGCTCCTACCGCTCCCCGCCCTCGGCCTCTTCCTTCTGGCCGCGGGCTGTTCATGGACGGACGACACGGTGACGGCTGTGGTTCCCTCCCCCGACGCCCGCACCTCCGGTCACTGCCGCAAGCTGGACAAGGCGTTGCCCGATCGTCTTGACGGCCTCGACCGGAGCGATCCCGAGCCTGACTCGGAGTTCACCGCGGGGTGGGGAGGCTCGGCGATCATACTGCGCTGCGGAGTCACCCAGCCCGCGAAGATGCTGGATCCGGATCCGCCGAGCACGACGGTCGACGGTCTGGGCTGGGTGGTGGAGGAGCCCGGGGACGGTTCGTACCGTTTTACCAGCGCGCTGCGTGAGGCGTATGTCGAGGTCTCGATCAGTGCGGAGCACGCGAAGCAGGGGGCGGGTTCGCTCGTGGACCTCGGGCGTGTGATCAAGAAGACGGTGCCGGAAGGCATTCCGACCTGAGACAGCGGTTGGCGGGCCCCACCGGCGTCGGTGGGGCCCGCCAACTGCTGCCATGGTGCGGGCTAGCGCAGGCCCGTCGGCCGGTTCAGGGCTGCCTGGATCAGGCGGTCCACCAGCTCCGGGTACGTCACTCCGCTCTCCTGCCACATCCGCGGGTACATGGAGATGGGCGTGAAGCCCGGCATCGTGTTGATCTCGTTGATGACGAACGAGCCGTCCTCGGTCAGGAAGAAGTCCGCGCGCACCAGGCCTTCGCAGCTCGCCGCTTCGAAGGCGGCGACGGCGAGGCGCTGCACCTCGGCGGTCTCCTCGGCGCTCAGCGGGGCGGGCACGATGCCGGAGGCCGAGTCGATGTACTTGGCCTCGAAGTCGTAGAAGGCGTGGTCGGTGACCGGCGGGATCTCGGCGGGCAGGCTGGCGCGCGGCCCGTCCTCGAACTCGAGGACGCCGCACTCGATCTCGCGGCCCGTGATCGCCGCCTCGATGAGAATCTTCGGGTCGTGGCGCTGCGCCTCCGCGATGGCCTCGTCGAGGCCGTCGAAGCTGTCGACCTTGGTGATGCCGAAGGAGGAGCCGGCGCGGGCGGGCTTCACGAACAGCGGCCAGCCGTGCTCGCCGGCGAATTCGGCGATCTTCTGGCGGACGGCGGCCCGGTCCCTCTCCCACTGACGGGGGCGGATCACGGTGTACGGGCCGACGGCGAGGCCGAAGGAGGTGAAGACGCGCTTCATGTACTCCTTGTCCTGGCCGACCGCGGAGGCCAGAACTCCCGAGCCGACATAGGGCGTTCCGGAGAGTTCGAGCAGACCCTGGAGGGTGCCGTCCTCGCCGTAGGGGCCGTGCAGCATCGGGAAGACGACGTCGACCTCGCCGAGTGCCTTGGGCACGGCGCCGGGCTCGGTGTAGACGACCTCGCGGTTGGCGGGGTCGACGGGCAGGATCACGCCGCCCTCGGCGTTGTCGACGACCTGCTCGACACTCGGCACGAGGCGGTCGGTGATGGCCATCCGCTCGGGCTCGTCGGCGGTCAGCATCCAGCGGCCGTCGGAGGTGATGCCGATGGGCAGCACGTCGTACTTGTCGCGGTCGATGGCGGCAAGTACGGCACCGGCCGTGACGACCGAGATGCCGTGCTCGGAGCTGCGTCCGCCGAATACGACGGCCACGCGCGGCTTGCGGACATTCCGGCCGGTGGTGGCCGCATCGACGTGCGGCTCGGAAGCCGTGGGGCTCTGGGGGCTGGTCTCGCTGCTCATATCCCGTCGAGACTACCTTGGGTGACCGCGCCCCAGGGAGTCCCCGCGCGCACCCCGCGTCGATGTCACGGTCAGTGACGCTCGGGCTTCGCGCTGCGCGACATCAGTTCCTTGAGCGCGACCAGCGGCGGCTTCCCGTTGTGCACGATGTCCACCACGGTGTCCGTGATGGGCATCTCGACCCCGTGCCGCCGGGCCAGATCGGCCACGGACTCGCAGGACTTGACGCCCTCGGCGGTCTGCTTGGTGACCGCGATGGTCTCCTCGAGGGTCATGCCCTTGCCGAGGTTGATGCCGAAGGTGTGGTTGCGCGAGAGCGGCGAGGAGGCGGTGGCCACCAGGTCGCCCAGGCCCGCGAGCCCGGAGAAGGTGAGCGGGTCGGCGCCCATCGCGAGCCCGAGCCGGGTGGTTTCGGCGAGTCCCCGGGTGATCAGCGAGCCCTTGGTGTTGTCGCCGAGTCCCATGCCGTCGGCGATGCCCACCGCGAGGCCGATCACGTTCTTGACCGCACCGCCCAGCTCGCAGCCGACCACGTCGGTGATGGTGTACGGCCGGAAGTACGGGGTGTGGCAGGCCTTCTGGAGTCGCTGGGCCACCGCTTCGTCCGGGCAGGCCACCACGGCCGCGGCCGGCATCCGGGCGGCGATCTCCCGGGCGAGGTTGGGGCCGGAGACCACGGCGACCCGGTCGAGCGAGGTCCCGGTGACGTCCTGGATGACCTCACTCATCCGCATCGCGGAGCCCAGCTCGACGCCCTTCATCAGGGAGACCAGCACGGTGTCGGGTGCGAGCAGCGGGGCCCACTCGGCGAGATTGCCGCGCAGGGTCTGCGAGGGCACGGCGAGGACCGTGAAATCGGCGGCCTCGGCGGCCTCGGCGGGGTCGGTGGTCGCCCGCATTCCCGCGGGGAGTTCGACGCCCGGCAGGTAGTCCGGGTTGCTGTGCCTCGTGTTGATGGCCTCGGCGAGCTCCGGGCGGCGGCCCCAGAGGGTCACCTCGCAGCCCGCGTCCGCGAGCACCATGCCGAAGGTCGTCCCCCACGACCCTGTGCCGAAGACGGCCGCCTTCACCGGTGCAGTCACTTCTTCCCGCCCTCGCCTTCCCGTTCACCTTCGTGTGCGTGCACGCCTTCGTGTTCGCCCTCGGCCGCGCGCACGCCTTCGCGTTCACCGCCACCGCCACCGCCACTTCCACCGCCACCGCTTCCAGCCTCGGCCTCACGTTTGGCCTGCGCCAGCTTGCGGCGCTGTTCGATCCGCGCGAGCCGCGGATCGTAGGGCTTCTCGGGCGCCTGCTCGCCGCGCAGCTCCTCCAGAAGCTGCGTGATGTGGCGCATGATGACCTCGGTCGCCTCCTGGAGGACGTCGGGCGTCATCTCCCGGTCGTAGAAGGCAGAGAGGTCCACGGGCGGACCGGCGAGCACGCGGCTCGTCTTGCGCGGCAGCAGGTTCGGCTTCTTCGCGTACGGGGGCAGCAGTTCGTTGGCGCCCCACTGGGCCACCGGAATCACCGGGCACTTGGTCTGCAGGGCGACCCGGGCGGCGCCGGTCTTCGCGGTCATCGGCCACTGGTCGGGATCGCGGGTGATGGTGCCCTCCGGGTAGAAGGCGACGCATTCACCGCGCTCGACGGCGTCGATGGCGGCACGGAAGGCGCTCAGCGCGTCCGTGGACTCGCGGTAGACGGGGATCTGTCCGGTGCCGCGCATCATCATGCCGACAAAGCCGCTCTTGAAAAGCCCGTGCTTGGCGAGGAAACGCGGCACTCGTCCGGTGTTGTACTGATAGTGCGCGTATGCGAATGGGTCGACGTGCGAATTATGGTTCACCGCGGTGATAAATCCGCCTTCGGCCGGAATGTGTTCCATCCCGCGCCAGTCCCGCTTGAGGAGAACAATCAGCGGCGGTTTGGCGATGACCGCCGCAAGGCGGTACCAGAAGCCGATATTGCGGCGGGGCACTCGGACACCTTCCTCTACGGACCTGATGCTCTGGGGTGACGCACGCCGGGTCATCGGCCGCACAAGTGTCGCCCCAGGTCCCCGGTCTGTCGAGAACACCGTACGCCCACCTTCGTACGCACACCCCTGGCGGACCGGGCATCACCACCACCCGACCCCACCGCCTCCACAGCCTCTTCCCGCGGGCGAGAATGGGCGCGATGCCAATCGACGACGGCCGGAGCACACCGCTCGCGTGGACCCTGGTCATACCCCTGAAGCCGCTGGCCCGGGCGAAAAGCAGGCTCGTGGCGCCGTTCGCCGCGCGGGTCGCCGCGCCCCTGCGCCCCTGGCTGGCGCTGGCGTTCGCCCAGGACACGGTGGCGGCCGCGGCGGCCTGTGCGGCGGTACGGGATGTGGTGGTCGTCACGGACGACGAGCTGGCCGGACGGGAACTGGGGGCGCTCGGCGCCCGGGTCGTGCCGGACGAGCCGGGCACCGGCCTGAACGCCGCCCTGGCGCACGGGGAGCGGGCGATCCGGGCGAAGCGGCCCGAAGCGGCCGTCGCGGCGCTCAACGCGGACCTGCCCGCGCTGCGCCCGGCCGAATTGGCCCGGGTACTCGACAATGCCGCGCAATTCCCCCGCGCATTTCTGGCGGATGCCGCCGGAATCGGTACGACGCTGCTTTCCGCGCGGCCGGGCACGGAACTGGCCCCGGCCTTCGGCGGCGCCTCGCGCGCCCGGCACACCGCATCGGGGGCGGTGGAGCTGGGGCCGGGAGGGGTGGACAGCGTGCGCAGGGACGTGGACACCTGGGCGGACCTGCGGGCCGCGCGGCGGCTCGGCCTCGGGCCGCGCAGCGCGGAGCTGTTCACAAGGTCCGCGGAGGAGTTCAGAAGGTCTGCAGAGTCACCAGCGTGATCCGCCGCTGCGCGCCTTCCCCCTCGGTCTCGATGCGTACGCGCTGACCTGGGCGGAGCAGCCTGAGGCCGCCGGCCTCGAAGGCCTCGGCGGGGAAGTCGACGGGTGTGCCGTCGTCCAGGAGCACACTTCCGCTGTGGGTCTCGGGATCGTAGGTGTACGCGGTGGCCTGCATGGTCGCAGCGTATCGCCCCGCACGCACCGCGGGCCGGTCCCCCGTGGGGGGACCGGCCCGGCGCGTGAACGAGCCCTGCGAAGGGTGTGCCGCCGTGTGCCGCCGTCCGTCACTTCTTCCTGGCGGTGGCCTTCTTGGCGGTGGTCTTGCGCGCCGCGGACTTCTTGGCCGGCGCCTTCTTCGCGGTGGCCTTCTTGGCGGGGGCGGTCTTCTTCGCCGTGGCCTTCTTGGCCGGTGCCGCCTTCTTGGCGGTGGTCTTCTTCGCGGTGGCCTTCTTGGCCGTGGTCTTCTTCGCGGTGGCCTTCTTGGCCGTGGTCTTCTTCGCCGTGGTCTTCTTGGCCGTGGTCTTCTTCGCGGCGGTCTTCTTGGCCGTGGTCTTCGCGGCCGTCTTCTTCGCCGCCGCCTTCTTCGCGGTGGCCTTCTTGGCGGCCGCCTTCTTGACCGTCGCCGAGGCGCCGCCGGAAAGGCTGCCCTTGGGGGCCTTCTTGACCGCGACATCGTTCTTCGGGAGCTTCTTGGAACCGCTCACGAGGTCCTTGAAGCCCTGTCCCGCACGGAAACGCGGCACCGAGGTCTTCTTGACCCGGACGCGCTCGCCGGTCTGCGGGTTGCGGGCGTAACGGGCCGGACGGTCGACCTTCTCGAACGAGCCGAAGCCCGTGACCGAGACGCGGTCACCGGCGACCACGGCGCGGACGATGGCGTCAAGGACGGCGTCGACCGCGTCGGAGGCCTGCTGGCGGCCGCCGAGCTTGTCGGCAATCGCTTCTACGAGCTGCGCCTTGTTCACGTCTTCCCCTTCGGAGACATTGCCGGAACGAATCTGTTCTGGCTTTTTCGCACGTTAGGCAGATATATACCGCAAATCAAACACGAAACGGGCGAATCACCCACCCGCAGCAGCGAACTGGAGCTTCAACGGCAGTACGCCGAGGGGGTCAGGAACTTCCGTCCTCGGGCTCGCCCTCGTCCAGGGCCCTTGTTTCGAGCTCGTCCATGAACCGACCAAGGCGCCTTGCCGCATCGGCGAGATCGTGTTTGGCCGCGGCCGTAATGACCAGCAGCTTCCGGGTCAGCGCCATCCGTACGCTCTCCGGCACTTGCAGTGCGCGCACCCTGCGGTGCGCCTCCTTCAGCTGGTCCGCGACCTCGCCGTAGAGCTCGAGTTGGCGTTCGCAGTCCATGCACCGATTGTGCCATCTGGCCTGAGTTGTCGCCTCACGAGGTCTCAGCGTGCCGCACAGAAGGGGACTTCGGGCCCGCCGTACGCCCGAAGTCGCCCCAGGCGCGGCAGCCGGGGCGCGTCGGGGGCGGAGCGACAACTCGCCTTCGTGGGCGAGGACTTGACGCCACCGGGGCCGAAAGCACCGAACCGCGGTCTGCACGCAGACCGCGGTTCGGAAAAACTCTCGGGCTCAGCTGCCCGAATGGCGCATCACACCTGGACGGTGCGCGGCTTGTGGGCGGGGCGACGCGCCTCGTAGGAGGCGATGTCCTCCTCGTTGCGCAGCGTGATGCTGATGTCGTCGAGGCCGTTCAGGAGCCGCCAGCGGGAGTTTTCGTCCAGCTCGAAGTCGGCGGTGACGCCCTCGGCGCGGACCTGGCGCTCCTCGAGGTCGACGGTGATCTCGGCCTGCGGGTCGCGCTCGGTCAGCTCCCACAGGGCGTCCACGACCTTCTGGTCGAGTACGACGGTGAGCAGGCCGTTCTTGAGCGAGTTGCCGCGGAAGATATCGGCGAAGCGGGAGGAGACGACCGCTTTGAAGCCGTAGTTCTGCAGCGCCCAGACGGCGTGCTCGCGCGAGGAGCCCGTACCGAAGTCGGGGCCTGCGACCAGGACGGTGGCGCCCTGGCGCTCGGGACGGTTGAGGACGAACTCGGGGTCCTTGCGCCAGGCCTCGAACAGGCCGTCCTCGAAGCCGTCCCGGGTGACCTTCTTCAGCCAGTGCGCGGGGATGATCTGGTCGGTGTCGACGTTGCCGCGGCGCAGCGGGACGGCCCGGCCGGTGTGCTTGGTGAATGCTTCCATGGCTGATCAGACTCCAGCGGGCGTGCGGGCTTCGGCTTCGGACAGGTCGGCGGGCGAGGCCAGATGGCCGAGCACCGCGGTCGCGGCGGCGACCGCCGGGGAGACCAGATGGGTGCGGCCGCCCTTGCCCTGCCGGCCCTCGAAGTTGCGGTTCGAGGTGGACGCGGAGCGCTCGCCGGGGGCGAGTTGGTCGGGGTTCATGCCCAGACACATCGAGCAGCCCGCGTGCCGCCATTCGGCGCCTGCGTCCTTGAAGACCTGGTCCAGGCCCTCGGAGACGGCCTGCAGTCCGACGCGCGCCGAGCCGGGGACGACCAGCATCCGTACGCCGTCGGCGATGCTGCGGCCCTGGACGACCTCGGCGGCCGCCCGCAGGTCCTCGATGCGACCGTTGGTGCAGGAGCCGACGAAGACGGTGTCGACCTTGATGTCGCGCAGCGGCTGCCCGGCCTCCAGGCCCATGTACTCCAGGGCCTTCTCGGCGGCCAGACGCTCCGAGGCGTCTTCGTACGAAGCCGGGTCGGGGACGTCGGCCGACAGGGGCGCGCCCTGGCCGGGGTTGGTGCCCCAGGTGACGAACGGGGCGAGCTCCTCGGCCCTGATGACCACCTCGGCGTCGAAGACGGCGTCCTCGTCGGTCCTCAGGGTCTTCCAGTACGCGACGGCGGCGTCCCAGTCCTGGCCCCCGGGGGCGTGGTCGCGGCCCTTGATGTACTCGAAGGTGGTCTCGTCGGGGGCGATCATGCCCGCGCGGGCTCCGGCCTCGATGGACATGTTGCAGATGGTCATCCGGGCCTCCATCGAGAGCTTCTCGATGGCCGGGCCGCGGTATTCGAGGATGTAGCCCTGGCCGCCGCCGGTGCCGATCTTCGCGATGATCGCCAGGATCAGGTCCTTGGCGGTGACGCCCTCGGGCAGTTCCTCGCCCTCGACCGTGATGGCCATGGTCTTCGGGCGGGCCAGCGGCAGCGTCTGGGTGGCGAGTACGTGCTCGACCTGCGAGGTGCCGATACCGAAGGCCAGGGCGCCGAAGGCGCCGTGGGTGGAGGTGTGCGAATCGCCGCAGACCACGGTGGTGCCGGGCTGGGTCAGGCCCAGCTGCGGTCCCACCACGTGGACGACGCCCTGCTCCACGTCACCGAGGGAGTGCAGCCGTACACCGAAGTCCGCGCAGTTCTTGCGCAGGGTCTCCAGCTGCACCCGTGAGACGGGGTCGGCGATCGGCTTGTCGATGTCGAGGGTGGGGGTGTTGTGGTCCTCGGTCGCGATGGTGAGGTCGGTGCGGCGCACGGCCCGGCCGCTCTTGCGGAGACCGTCGAAGGCCTGTGGGCTGGTCACCTCGTGCAGCAGGTGCAGATCGATGAAGAGGAGATCGGGCTCGCCCTCGGCGCGCCGGACAACATGGTCGTCCCAGACCTTCTCCGCGAGTGTCCTACCCATCGCTTTCCCTCCGGCCGGCGTTGTGCGTCCGGCTCACCTAGAGATGTGTGACGTCCACGTCCGCTCCCCACGCGCCGGACGTCGGCCGTCGGGCCCGTACGGTCTGCGGGCCGTGGTCCGTACAGGGTGACAAGTTCCACGGAAAATTGAACTTGCGTTTCACAGAGTGAGACGCGAGTATCGACGCATGGACAACTCTAGCGGCGTCGGCGTTCTCGACAAGGCGGCACTGGTCTTGAGCGCCCTGGAGTCCGGTCCGGCCACCCTCGCAGGGCTGGTCGCGGCGACCGGACTGGCACGACCCACGGCACACCGCCTTGCCGTGGCCCTTGAGCACCACCGCATGGTGGCGCGTGACATGCAGGGCCGTTTCATTCTCGGCCCCCGGCTCGCCGAGCTCGCGGCGGCGGCCGGCGAGGACCGGCTGCTCGCGACCGCGGGCCCGGTCCTGACCCACCTGCGCGATGTGACGGGCGAGAGCGCCCAGCTCTATCGCAGGCAGGGCGATATGCGCATCTGTGTGGCGGCGGCCGAGCGGCTCTCCGGCCTGCGCGACACCGTCCCGGTGGGCTCCACGCTCACGATGAAGGCCGGTTCCTCCGCGCAGATCCTGATGGCCTGGGAGGAGCCCGAGCGCCTGCACCGCGGACTGCAGGGCGCCCGCTTCACGGCGACGGCCCTCTCGGGCGTACGGCGCCGGGGCTGGGCCCAGTCGATCGGTGAGCGCGAGCCGGGCGTGGCCTCGGTCTCGGCGCCGGTGCGCGGGCCCTCGAACCGGGTGGTCGCGGCCGTATCGGTCTCCGGGCCGATCGAGCGTCTGACCCGGCATCCGGGGCGGATGCACGCCCAGGCCGTCATCGACGCGGCCGCCCGGCTCTCCGAGGCGCTGCGCCGCTCGGCCTGAGCCCTCCGGCCACGACGGCCTCAGGTACGCAGGACCGGAGCCTTCCGTTCACGTACGGAGGGTCCGCCTCAACGCCGCGGCGGACCCTCCGAGTCGGCGCCCCACCGTCCATGGGCGCCCGCGCTTCCCACAGAATCTCCTGACCCTCAAGATCTCCTGACTCTCAAGACCCCCTGACTCTCAAGCCACCTTCAGCCGGTCGGCCGCGCGGTCCCCGCGACGGGCGACCGGCTGAGTGCCGTATGCGGCGCCGAGACCGAACTCCGGCATGTTGACGTAGATGCTCTCGTGGCGGCCCGCCGGGACCAGATAGGTCTCGTGCCAAATCCCCACCGCACCCTCGGCCTTGCGTGCGTTGCGGTTGTACGCGGTCCAGGCCGGCCGGTGCTCCTTGCCGGTGTCCGTGGCGTACGCGAGGAGCTTGTCCTTCGACTCCCAGTACTGCACGAGCGTGAAGAGCCGCGGCCCGCCCAGCATCACCCGGTACCCGAGCAGCCCGGACTCCTTGTCCTGCGACAGCTCGCGGAGCATGCCCGGCATGGCACGGAAGACGGGCAGCCAACTCCCCACCTTGCGCATCTTGTTGATCCGCATCCCGATGAGGAAGACGACGACCTCGCCCTCGGTCGCGGCGGTCCTGCGTTCCCTGATCACTTCGGTACTCATGAGGGTCCCCTCCTAGTGGAGTGCTCGCGTCGGCGCCAGCCATCGACGCGCTCATTGGATAGCGTCACTATCCATGATTGGATAGTGACACTCTCCAATGGAAGGCGCAAGGGGTCATGAAGCTCGCGGAACTGAGCACGCGCAGTGGCGTCTCGTCGGCCACGATCAAGTACTACCTGCGCGAGGGCCTGCTGCAGCCCGGCCGCCGCATCAGCGCCACCCAGGCCGAGTACGGCGAGGAGCATCTGCGCCGGCTGCGGCTGGTGCGTGCGCTGACCCAGGTGGGAAAGGTGCCGGTGGGCACCACCCGTGAGGTCCTCGCCGCACTCGACGACGCGTCCCTCGACCAGCACGACCGGATCGGAGTGGCGGTCGAAGCACTCCCGCAGGCGCCGCCGCCCGACACGGACGACCCGGCGACCGAGACGGCACGCCACGAGGTGGCGAAGCTCTTCGAGCAGCTGGGCTGGGACGACTCCCGCGGCTGCGGGCCGAGTTCACCCGCGTACGGGACGCTGCTGGCGGCGGTGGCCGCGCTGACCCGGCTCGGATACCCCTGCGGAGTCGGCGAACTGCTGCCGCACGCCCGCGCCGTGAGCCAGCTGGCCGTGGCCGACCTCGACCTGGTCGCGCGCTTCCCCGAGGAGGAACGGGTGGAGGCGGCGGTCGCGCTCACCGTGCTCTACGAGCCCGTACTGCTGAGCCTGCGGCGGCTCGCGGAGGCGGACGAGTCGGGGCGACGCTTCAAGGGCGCGTGAGTTCGCGGGAGCTCGCATGTTCCCGAGAGTGCGCATGTTCCCGAGTGTGCGTGAGGTTCTCGGGAACGCGTGCCGCGCACGGGAAACGCGAGAAGGGCCCACCCTTACGGGATGGACCCTTCTCGTCACGTACCCCCGACCGGATTCGAACCGGCGCTACCGCCTTGAGAGGGCGGCGTGCTAGGCCGCTACACAACGGGGGCGTGCTATACCGCTTGGCGCGGTACCGCGCTGGGCTACCAGGACTCGAACCTAGAACAAAGGAACCAGAAACCTTCGTGTTGCCAATTACACCATAGCCCACTGGTGGTCTAGACCACCTCAGTACCCCCGACCGGATTCGAACCGGCGCTACCGCCTTGAGAGGGCGGCGTGCTAGGCCGCTACACAACGGGGGCCCTAGCGATCCTGCATCGTGGTCGGCGGGAGCTACCCGTACCGTCCTCGCGGGAAGGATCTGTACCCCCGACCGGATTCGAACCGGCGCTACTGCCTTGAGAGGGCAGCGTGCTAGGCCGCTACACAACGGGGGCTTTGCGGATCTGGATCCGCGATGCAGATGAGCTCTGCGAGCTGGCCTACCAGGACTCGAACCTAGACTAACGGAACCAGAAACCGTCGTGCTGCCAATTACACCATAGGCCACCAAAACGCAATCCCTGGTAGGGATCTTGTTCTGTGTGTTGCGCCTCTTTCGGGCCGGGGCCCGTCGGGCGGCGCAGAAAGAACATTACCCGAAGGTGTCCGGCCCACCAAAACGGGTATCGCCCGCGAGCACCGCCGGGAGCTGTGCAAGCCCTGTGATGCGCAGCAGTTCGGGCCGCCCGCCGCGGTCCGCGCGGTCGAGCCAGATGCCCTTGAGGCCCGCCTCGACGGCGCCGCGCGCATCGGTGTCCGGCTGGTCCCCCACGTAGGCGACCTCGTGCGGCGCGAGCCCCAGCGCCTCGCAGACGGCGTGGAAGGCGGCCGCCTCGGGCTTGGCGACGCCCAGTTCGGCCGCGCACAGCACGGCCTCGAAGCGGTCGCGCACACCGAGGACGCGGAGCTTGCGGTCCTGGTTGTGGAGCGAGGAGTTGGAGAGCACGGCGTGCCGGTGACTGCCGGCCAGGGCGTCGAGCGCGGGGACGGTATCGGGGAAGAGCGCCCAGGCGGCCTCGTAGTGCCCGAGATACCGCTCGAACCAGCCGTCGGCCTCGGTATCACTGAACTCACACCCGGTGAAGGCCCGCACGCGGTCCCTGCGCTGCCCCTCCCAGTCCACGAGCCCCGCCTCGAACCGCGCCCAGTGCTCGCGGGTTGCCTGCTTCCAGTCGTCCAGGCTCCGGCCGACCAGACCCTCGGCGTCGAGGTGGGCGCGCATGCCGAGGGTGTCGGCGCTCGCGTAGTCGAAGATCGTGTCGTCGATGTCCCAGACGACGGCCTTGACCACCGAGGGCCCCGCGGCCTCCCGGCTCGCTGTTTCGGTCTCCATACGGTCGAACGTACGCGAAGGGCCCGGAAACCGCCGTGACGGTTTCCGGGCCCTTGCGTGCGTACGGGAGGGCGCTACGCGGCCAGCTTCGCCAGGGCCGCGTCGACGCGGGACAGGGACTTGTCCTTGCCCAGGATCTGGAGGGACTCGAAGAGCGGGAGACCCACCGTGCGGCCAGTGACGGCCACGCGGACCGGGGCCTGGGCCTTGCCCAGCTTCAGGCCGTGCTCCTCGCCCGCGGCCAGGACCGCGTTCTTCAACGACTCGGGGTCCGACCAGTCCGCTGCGTCGAGCTTGGCGCGGGCCGTGGTGAGGAGGGCGATCGGGTCGCCCTTCATCGCCTTGGTCCAGGAGGCCTCGTCCTCGACCGGCTCGTCGCGGAAGAGGAAGTCGACGTTGGCCGTGATGTCGGAGAGGACCTGCACGCGGGTCTGCGCGTACGGGGCGATGGCCTCCCACTTGGCCTGGTCGAAGGACTCCGGGGCCCAGTTGGCGTGCGGGGCCTTCAGCCAGGGCTCGCAGGCCGCGGCGAAGTCCTTCACGTCGAGCATGCGGATGTGGTCGGCGTTGATCGCCTCGGCCTTCTTGAGGTCGAAGCGGGCCGGGTTGGAGTTCACGTCGGCGATGTCGAACTTCGAGATGAGGTCCGAGACCGTGAACACGTCCTGGTCGGCGGAGAAGGACCAGCCGAGCAGGGAGAGGTAGTTGAGGAGGCCCTCGGGGAGGAAGCCGCGCTCGCGGTAGAGGTTGAGCGAGGCCTGCGGGTCGCGCTTGGAGAGCTTCTTGTTGCCCTCCCCCATCACGTACGGCAGGTGGCCGAAGGCCGGGATCGTCTTGGCGAGGCCGAGTTCGATCAGGGCCCGGTAGAGGGCGATCTGGCGGGGCGTGGAGGAGAGCAGGTCCTCGCCGCGCAGGACGTGGGTGATCTCCATCGCCGCGTCGTCGACCGGGTTGACCAGGGTGTACAGCGGGGCGCCGTTGGCGCGGACGATCCCGTAGTCCGTGACGTTCTCCGGCTGGACGGTGATCTCGCCGCGCACCAGGTCGGTGAAGGTGATCGCTTCGTCGGGCATGCGGAAGCGAACGATGTGCGACCGGCCCTCGGCCTCGTAGGCCTGCTTCTGCTCGGCGGTCAGCTCGCGGCAGTGGCCGTCGTAGCCGGAGGGGCGGCCGGCGGCGCGGGCGGCCTCGCGGCGGGTGTCGAGCTCCTCGGTGGTGCAGTAGCAGGGGTAGGCGTAGCCGCCTTCCTGCAGCTTCTGCGCCACGTCCGCGTAGCGGTCCATGCGCTGCGACTGGCGGTACGGGGCGTGCGGGCCGCCGACCTCGGGGCCCTCGTCCCAGGTGAGGCCGAGCCAGCGCATCGAGTCGAGGAGCTGCTCGTAGGACTCCTCGGAGTCGCGGGCCGCGTCGGTGTCCTCGATGCGGAAGACCATGGTGCCGCCGTTGTGCCGGGCGAAGGCCCAGTTGAACAGGGCGGTCCTGACCAGGCCCACGTGCGGGTTGCCGGTCGGGGAGGGACAGAAACGGACGCGGACGCTGGCGTCCGGTGTGTTAGCCACGCTTGATCACCTTGTTGGTGAGAGTGCCGATGCCTTGGATGGTGACGGCGACCTCGTCGCCGACGTTGAGGGGGCCGACGCCCGCGGGGGTGCCGGTCAGGATGACGTCGCCCGGGAGCAGGGTCATCGCCTCGGTGATGTTGACGATCAGATCCTCGACGGAGTGGATCATCTGGCTCGTCGAGCCGAGCTGCCGCTGCTCGCCGTTGACGGTGCACTGGATGGCGAGGTCGGAGGGGTCGAGTTCGGTCTCGACCCAGGGGCCGATCGGGCAGGAGCCGTCGAAGCCCTTGGCCCTGGCCCACTGCTTCTCGCGCCGCTGCACGTCGCGGGCGGTGATGTCGTTGGCGCAGGTGTAGCCGAAGATGACGTCCTTGACGCGCTCGCGCGGGACCTCACGGCACATGCGGCCGATGACGACCGCCAGTTCGGCCTCGTGGTGCAGCTCGCTGGAGAACGAGGGGTACTCGACGGGGTCGCCGTCGCCCACCATCGACGTGGTCGGCTTGAAGAAGGCGAACGGGAACTCGGGCACCTCGTGGCCCAGCTCCTCGGCGTGTTCCGCGTAGTTGCGGCCGAAGGCGACGATCTTGTTGCCGATCACCGGCGGCAGCAGGCGGACCTTGGCGAGCGGGACCTTGACGCCGCTGAGCTCGAAGTCCGCGTAGGGGATGCCCTTGATGATGTCGAGCACCGGGCCCTCGGGGCCCTCCTCGACCGCGCCGAAGGCGACATTGCCGTCGATGGAGAATCTGGCGATGCGCACGGAAGCCTCTTGTATTCCTACTGGGGTGCGGAGCCCGGGTCCGTTCGGGGCCGCGACCTGGGATCGTGGAGGCTTCAGGCTAACGCGGCCGGTGGGGTGCGGGCTCGCGAGAATGCATCCGGGCGGGCCCGCGTCCTGCCGGGCAACCGCGCGGGGAACGGATGGCGAAGGGATGACGAAGGGGTGGCGTCCCGGATCGGTGAGACGCCACCGGCGGCTGAGCCGTCTCAGCCGGCGACCGCGCCCGCGACCGTGATCACGACGGGCTCGGGGGTGGCCGGCGCGTTCTGCAGCACCGTGCGGCGCGGGTTGGCCGTGTTCGTG
The DNA here is from genome assembly GCF_047779955.1 of Streptomyces lothianensis. Classification (NCBI taxonomy): domain Bacteria; kingdom Bacillati; phylum Actinomycetota; class Actinomycetes; order Kitasatosporales; family Streptomycetaceae; genus Streptomyces; species Streptomyces lothianensis. Next base: position 199,309 of record NZ_JBLMKT010000049.1, read on the forward strand.
GGCAGTTCCGCGTCCGGGGAGCCGACGGCAGCGGGGCTCGCGGCGGTCTCCAGTTCTGTGGCGTCCGCAAGATGCGCCAGGGTCGTGCGGCGCGGGTTGGCTATACGGAACATCTCAGTCGTCTTCACGGCGGAACTGACCTCTGGATCTCTGTTGGGCTGCTTGTCGGACGGGCCAACCTTGTAAAGCGTCAGGCTAAACATCCCCATTCCCCGCAGTGCCGCCATCCGCGCCTGATCGACATGTGAGTTTGCTCACCAGCGAGCGGACGAAACGGACAATATGGAGGGACGATCACACGGTGAAGAACGGACATTTAGCCCCTGAACCCATCATTCCGATTCTGATCATGGCGACTGGGACACCCCCGCCCCGTAAGCAATAGCTAAGCAAATGTCCACTATTCCCCGGATCCGGCTCTACGCCTGGTGACTCCCCCTTCACATGGCGTCACACAGGTCACGGCCCGATACCTGGCCCTTGTTGGAGATCCTGCACTGTGTTGGAATTCCCGGGACCGCCGCGGGTATGAGCCGGCGCGCAAGGCGCAGAGCAGCGTCGAGCGGCGGTGGGAGAAGGGGGAAGACGCGCCGGTCACTGACGACCACAGGGGCATTTCGGCCCCGTAACGCCGACACCGTCCCACCGCCCACGCGGGGGGACGCCTGGTCCAGAGGTTGCGAAGCTAGTGCAGGGACGTTTCAAGAGGGATGGCTCGGGGTCCCCCCAGGGCCGCCAGACCGGTTCGACGAACGAGCCGGAGCTGCGCGGCGGGACCGGCCCCACTCCAGGCAACTCCGCACCCCCGCACGCCTCGGGCGCCTCACCGGCCGGTGAATCCGAGAAGTCCGCGGGTGGCGGCGACGCGGGCACGGCCAAGCCCGCCTCGGACAAGACGACACCCCCGGGCCCCGGCTCGCGGCTGGCCCTGCGCAACTGGCGCATCTCCACCCGCCTCGTCTCGCTGCTCGCCCTGCCCGTGGTCGCGGCCACGTCGCTCGGCGCGCTGCGGATCAACGAGTCGCTGGAAGAGATCGAGCAGCTCGAGAACATGAAGCTGCTCACGGAGATGACGAAGGGGGCCACCGACCTCGCCAACGCGCTGCAGGACGAGCGCGACAAAACAGCCGGCCCGCTCTCCACCGGCACGGAGTCCTCGGCGCCGGAGATCGCCAGCCTCTACGACCGCACCGAGTCCGAGCAGGACCAGTTCCTCAAGGTCACCATCGACCTCAACGACCGGCGCGACGACCAGGCGATGAACGCGATCCGCCAGGACCTCACGCAGATCACGAGCCAGCTGAACCGCCTCAAGGACATCCGCCGGGACGCCTACAACGAGGGCGCGCCCAGCTCGCAGACCATCCAGAGTTACAACCGGCTGATCGAGCAGCTCCTCGACCTGTCCCGCGACATGGCGCTCGCGACGAACAACCCGGAGATCATCCAGCGCACGCGCATCCTCTCCGCCTTCTCCTCCGCCAAGGAGTACGCCTCGATCCAGCGCGCGATCATCGCGGCCGCGCTGCCGGACAACGACCGCAAGCCCGGCGAGCTCTCGGACACCGAGCGCCTGTACGGCTCCGACGCCTTCGACGCCGAGGACGCCGAGCGCAAGAGTGTGGCGCGTGCCTACGAGGACGCCGGCGGTGACGCCAACGAGCTGCTGCGGACCCTCGACAACGGCCCCGCGGACATCAAGCAGGCCGAGGCCTACGCGAAGCGCGTCCTCGGCGGCAAGAACGGTCTGCGCAACGAGGAGAACCGGTCCTACCGCGACTGGACCGACCAGGCCGACGTCAAGCTGGGCAACATGCGGCTCATCGAGTCGTCGCTCCTCACCGAGATGGAGCAGGAGGCCCGCAAACTCCGCAGCGAATCCGAGCAGGCCGCCATCATCAACGGTGCGCTCATCCTGCTCGTCCTCGGCATCTCGCTGATCGGCGCCTTCGTCGTCGCCCGGTCCATGATCCGCTCGCTGCGCCGGCTGCAGGACACCGCGACCAGGGTCGCCCAGGACCGCCTGCCCGAGCTGGTCAAGGAGCTCTCGGAGGCGGACCCGCAGGACGTCGACACCTCCGTCGAGTCGGTCGGTGTGCACTCCCGGGACGAGATCGGCCAGGTGGCCGCGGCCTTCGACGACGTGCACCGCGAGGCCGTCCGCCTCGCCGCCGAGCAGGCCCTGCTGCGAGGCAACGTCAACGCGATGTTCACCAACCTCTCGCGTCGCTCGCAGGGCCTCATCCAGCGTCAGCTCTCGCTCATCTCCGAGCTCGAGTCGCGTGAGGCCGACCCGGACCAGCTGTCCTCGCTGTTCAAGCTCGACCACCTCGCGACCCGCATGCGCCGTAACGGTGAGAACCTGCTCGTGCTCGCCGGTGAGGAGCCGGGCCGCCGCTGGACCCGGCCGGTCCCGCTGGTCGACGTGCTGCGTGCCGCGGCCTCCGAGGTGGAGCAGTACGAGCGCATCGAACTGGCCGCCGTGCCCGCGACCGAGGTCGCGGGACGGGTGGTCAACGACCTCGTGCACCTGCTCGCCGAGCTGCTCGAGAACGCCACCTCTTTCTCCTCGCCGCAGACCAAGGTCAAGGTGACCGGCCACGCGCTGCCCGACGGGCGCGTCCTGGTCGAGATCCACGACACCGGTATCGGCCTCTCCCCCGAGGACCTCGCGGCGATCAACGAGCGGCTCGCCTCGCCGCCCACCGTGGACGTCTCGGTCTCGCGCCGCATGGGTCTGTTCGTGGTCGGCCGCCTCTCGCAGCGCCACGGCATCCGGATCCAGCTTCGCCCCTCGGACTCCGGCGGTACGACCGCGCTGGTCATGCTGCCCGTCGATGTCGCCCAGGGCGGCAAGAAGGCCCCGGCCTCGCCGGGTGCCGGTGCGGGCGGTGGCATAGCCCAGGCCGCGGCCGGTGCCGCGGCGGCGCGTCAGCAGACCGCCGGCAACCAGTCCGGCGGCCGGCTCGCCGCCTCCCCGCAGCGCGGTCAGGTCGCGGGCGGCGGTCCGCGTGCGGCACTGCCCGGCCGGGACGGTGGACCGGGCGGTCCGCGTGCCGGTGCCGGTGCCGGTGCCGGTGGGCCGCAGGGCAACGTCTTCGGCGGTGGCCGTCCCGGTGCCGGACAGGGCGCAGGCGGTCAGCAGCCCGGCGGCAACCAGCAGCCCGCACCCCCGCAGCCGCAGCGCGCCCGCGGCGGGCAGGGCGGCCAGGACGGCCGTCAGCTGCCGCCCATGGGCGGTCCGCGCGCCGAACTGCCCGGCGGCAACCCCCAGTCGCGTACGCCGAGCTGGGGCAAGGACATTCCGCAGGAGCACCCGCGCGGCCACGAGGAGCCGGAGCACTCCGGTGCCTTCGGCGGCCAGGGCGGCGGCGCGGCCGACCGTCAGGGTCCGGGCTCCACGGCCCAGTTCGAGCGCCCCGACTTCAACGGTCCGCGCCCGGCGGGCATACCCGAGCCGCCCCGTCCGGCCGCGCAGCAGCGGCCGCAGGGCCAGGGCGGTCAGCCCGGCCAGCAGGGCCGCCCCCAGGACACCGGCCAGTTCGCCCGACCGCAGGACACCGGCCAGTTCGCGCAGCCGCAGGCCCCGGGCGGCCAGTTCGCCCAGCAGGGCGGCGGTCAGCAGGGCGGCCGTCCGGCTCAGCCCGCGGGGCCGCAGGCCGGTGCGCGCGACGGTGCCGGGTTCGGTGCGCCGCATGGCCCGCAGCAGCCCGTACCCCCGCGCCAGGCCGAACAGCCGCAGCAGGCCGCGAGCGACCCGTGGGCGCTGCCTCCGGCCAGCGCCCCTGGTGACGGCCGTACGCCGCTGTACGACACGCTGGAGACCAACTGGTTCCACGGCGGTCCGCAGCAGGGTCAGGCCCCGGAGCAGCCGCAGGCAGCCGAGCCGCAGCAGACGCAGCAGATGCCCGCGATGCCCCGTCAGCAGCAGAACCAGGCGCAGGGAAGCCAGGCGATGGGCAACCCGGGCCAGGGCAACCAGGCCCCGGCCAACCCCGCGTGGCGCAACTCCCCCAACGACGAACTCGTCCGTCGGGCCGAACGGGTGCGCCAGCCCTCCGCGGGCGGCATCACCACCTCCGGCCTGCCGCGCCGTGTGCCGCGCGCCAACCTCGTGGCGGGCACGGCCGAACAGCAGCAGCACCAGGGCGGCCCGCAGGTCTCCCGCCGGCCCGACGACGTGCGCGGACGGCTGACGAACCTGCGGCGCGGTATCCAGCAAGGCCGGCAGGCGGGCACCGGAGACACCGGTACCTTCCCCAGCCCCTCTCACCAGCAGGAGCGATAGTTGAGTCCGATGAGCCAGGCGGCACAGAACCTGAACTGGTTGATCACCAACTTCGTGGACAACACCCCCGGGGTGTCGCACACGGTGGTGGTCTCGGCCGACGGTCTGCTGCTCGCCATGTCCGAGGGTTTCCCGCGTGACCGTGCCGACCAGCTCGCCGCGGTCGCCTCGGGACTCACCTCGCTGACCGCGGGTGCGTCGAGGATCTTCGAGGGCGGCAACGTCGCCCAGACCGTGGTGGAGATGGAGCGCGGCTTCCTCTTCCTCATGTCGATCTCCGACGGCTCCTCGCTCGCCGTACTCGCCCACCCGGATGCGGACATCGGTCTCATCGGGTACGAGATGGCACTGCTCGTCGACCGCGCGGGCACGGTCCTCACCCCGGACCTGCGCGCGGAACTGCAGGGCAGCCTCCTGCACTGAGGTCGACCGCACGAACCGCCCCACCCGTCCGGCCGCCCCCCACGGTCCCCCCACCGGCCACCCGACGGCACTGACAACTAGCTTGCTGTCCCGCCCGGAGGATTCATGACCCCGCCCACCGCCTCTCACGATCCGTACGAAGCGCAGGCCGAGTACGGCATGGAGGAGGCCGAGCAGCCGCTGGTCCGCCCGTATGCCATGACGGGCGGCCGGACCCGGCCGCGCTACCAGCTCGCCATCGAGGCGCTGGTGAGCACCACGGCCGATCCGGCGCAGCTGCCGGGGTTGCTCCCCGAGCACCAGCGGATCTGCCATCTGTGCCGCGAGGTCAAGTCGGTGGCGGAGGTCTCGGCGCTGCTCGGCATGCCGCTCGGGGTGGCACGCATTCTGGTCGCGGACCTGGCCGAGGCCGGTCTCGTGGCCATCCACCAGCCCGGCGGCGACGAGAACGCCGACGGTCAGCCCGACGTAACACTGCTCGAGAGGGTGCTCAGTGGACTTCGCAAGCTCTAGCGGCGAGGCCGTCCGGTCCACCACCAGCGCGAAGATCGTGGTGGCGGGGGGCTTCGGCGTGGGCAAGACCACGTTCGTGGGCGCCGTCTCGGAGATCAACCCGCTGCGCACCGAGGCCGTGATGACGTCGGCCTCGGCCGGCATCGACGACCTCACGCACACGGGGAACAAGACGACCACCACGGTCGCCATGGACTTCGGCCGTATCACCCTGGACCAGGACCTGATCCTCTACCTGTTCGGCACGCCCGGGCAGGACCGGTTCTGGTTCATGTGGGACGACCTGGTGAAGGGCGCGATCGGTGCGGTGGTCCTCGTGGACACGCGCCGTCTCGCGGACTGCTTCCCGGCGGTCGACTACTTCGAGAACTCGGGTCTGCCCTTCGTGGTCGCCCTGAACGGCTTCGAGGGCCACCAGCCGTATCAGCCCGACGAAGTCCGCGAGGCCCTGCAGATCGGACCCGACACCCCGATCATCACGACGGATGCGCGACACCGTGCGGATGCGAAGTCTGCGCTGATCACACTGGTCGAGCATGCACTGATGGCCCGGCTGAAATAGTCACCGGAGTGGATCAAGTGCTGCTGCACATACGGAAGTTGTCGTAGGTCGCCGTGAGCACCTTTGTGTCCTTTGACACGATCCGCCCGTGTGTTCATAACGTTTCGACAGAGAATTCAGGGCCCTTCGACACCGCGTGCTGTCACTCGGTATCGCTGCGCTCACAAGAGCCCCGCCTTTTGGCGGGGCTCGTTCTTTATGACCGTTTTACGTGAGGCCCGGATCACCTGGAATCAGTTCTCCCAGACGTTTGGAATCGCCTGTGCTGACGTGCTGGAATGCGCGGAACTGCCCAGTAGTACCGGGCTGAACGAACTGCCCCGTACCCGGGCGGGAAGACGACAGCGGCGCCACGAAGCAAGCGTGCGTGCCGACGCCGAGAGGTTGTTGGTCGAGTGAGGCGAAGCAAGAACAGTCCCGAGCCGTCGGCACGGGGCAACTTCACCCCGCCCCCGCGGGAAGCCATGACTTCCGCGCCCACGCCGGGCAACGACCCCGTGCCGCAGGGCGGCGGGGGCGGGATGTCCCCGCGCAACTGGAGCGTGCCGGTACGGCTGAACGCGATCCTCCTGATACCCGCGATCGTCGCCCTCGTCATGGGCGGCTTCCAGGTGAAGGGCTCGATCGACACCTGGAGCGAGGCACAGGACGCGGAGAAGACCGCGCTCATCGTGCGCGCCGCCGCGGACTACAGCGCCGCGCTGCTCGACGAGCGCGACCTGTCCGCCCCTGATCTCCTGCAGGGCAACGGCGACTCGGAGACCGTCAGGAAGCTGCGGGAGGCCACGGCCGAGGCCAGGACGAAGTTCGACGAGGCCGTCGCCGACATGCCCGCGAACGAGGGCCTGGAGCGCCGTCTCGCGCTCTTCAGGGCCAACCAGGGCAAGCTCGAAGAGGTCCGTGAGACGGCCTACACGCGCGCCCAGGACCCGGTGCAGACCGAAGAGGCCTACACCGACGTCCAGCACTTCCTCATGGAGTTCGCCAACGAGCTGAGCCTCGGCTCCGGCAACGTGACGAGCTACGGCCGTACCGTCTACGCCGTCTCGCTCGCCAAGGCCGCCGCCTCGCTGCAGCGCTCCATCGGCACCCACATCCTCGTACGCCCGGGCAAGCCCGAGGTCCTCACCGCCCAGCTGCGGTCGCTGAGCACGTACCGCTACCTGGAGGGCATCGCCGTCGGCGAGTACGTCTCCAGTGGCAGCGAGGCCGATGTCGCGGCTCTGGAAGCCGAGATGGACAAGCGGCAGAAGGCCACCGGTGTCGAAGCCGAAGGCGATGACCGAGGCGGCCCCGAGTCGCGTCAGTACAGCGCCGTGCCCGCGATGGACGCCCAGCTCCAGGCGATGGCCGCGGCCTTCCAGTCCGAGGACCCGGCCGCCGCACTCAAGGCGGCCAAGGTCACGCCCCGTTCCTGGCAGCAGCTGTCCACCGCCAAGATGGAGGGCTACGGCACGGTCGAGACCGACCTCATCGACAAGGCCGTGAGCGACGCCGCCGCGATCTCCTCCGACGCCAAGACCGACGCGTACGTCAACGGCGCGATCGTCGTCGGCGCGCTGCTCGCCGCGTTCATCGTCGCCGGGCTCATGGCCCGCCAGATGTCCACCTCGATGCGCCGGCTGCGCACCGCCGCCTTCGACGTGGCCGAGCAGCGCCTGCCGATGCTGGTCGACCAGCTCTCGCGCACCGAGCCGGAACGGGTCGACACCCGGGTGGAGCCGATCCCGATCACGACCACCGACGAGATCGGCGAGGTCGCCCGCGCCTTCGACCAGGTGCACCGCGAGGCCGTCCGGCTCGCCGCCGAGCAGGCGCTGCTCCGCGGCAACATCAACGCGATCTTCACCAACCTCTCGCGCCGCAACCAGTCGCTGATCGAGGGCCAGCTGACCCTCATCACCGACCTGGAGAACAACGAGGCCGACCCGGACCAGCTGGAGAACCTCTTCCGCCTGGACCACCTGGCGACCCGAATGCGCCGCAACGGCGAGAACCTCCTGGTCCTCTCCGGCGAGGAGCCCGGCCGCCGCTGGGACCAGCCGGTCCCGCTGGTCGACGTGCTGCGCGCGGCCTCCTCCGAGGTGGAGCAGTACGAGCGCATCGAACTGACCGGTGTCCCCGAGGCCGAGATCCACGGCCGCGCCGTGACCGACCTCGTGCACCTGCTCGCCGAGCTCCTGGAGAACGCCACCACGTTCTCCTCGCCGCAGACCAAGGTCCGCGTCACCGCGACCCGTCTCCCCGACGGCCGCGTGATGATCGAGATCCACGACAAGGGCATCGGCCTCACCGCCGAGGACTTCGCGGACATCAACCACCGCCTGGCCAACCCGCCGACCGTGGACGCCGCGATCTCCCAGCGCATGGGCCTGTTCGTGGTCGGCCGCCTGGCCGACCGGCACGGTGTGCGGGTCCAGCTGCGCCCCTCGGGCGAGCAGGCAGGCACCACCTCGCTCGTCATGCTGCCGGAGGAGATCACCCACGGTGGCGGTGGCGCGCAGCTGCCCGAGAACGAGTTCACCGTCTCGCAGATGATCCCGCAGCAGGAGGCCTACGAGGCGGCCCCGCTGCGCACGGCCGCCGAGCTCGGCTTCGACGACAGCCGGTACGAGCAGCCGCAGCTGACCGAGGAGGCCGCGCGCGAACTCGACCCGGTGGGCCGCTCCCTGATGCGGGAGGAGCGCCGCGCGGCGCTCGAGTCGCAGTCCGACGAGCAGCCGGCGCAGGGCGAGCGCCCGATGTTCCGCGACGAGTCCGGCCAGGACGCGTACGACGAGCAGAGTGCGTACGGACAGCAGCAGGACGGCGCGTACGGGCAGCAGCAGGATGACGCGTACGACCAGCAGAACGGCGCGTACGGCAACGAGCAGGGCTACGGCGCGGACCAGGGCGGCTACGCCCAGGACCAGGGCGGCTACGAACCGGCCGAGCAGGGCGCGTACGCACAGCAGGAGGGCTACCAGGACGGCGGCTATCCGGAATCCGGCTACGCCGATCAGCGCGGTGACCGCCAGGACGGCTTCTCCGGCTACAACGGCGAGGCCGAATGGCAGGGCCAGGCCGGTTACCAGGAGCCGTTCGCGGGTGGCTACGGCGCACAAACGGAATCCGCCGCGGGCACTCCCGCAGGCGACGGCGACCGCGTAGGCTTCGATCCGCACGGCGCCCAGGGCCCCGCCCAAGGCGCCGTCCACGAGACGACCGATGCCGGTCTCCCCCGCCGCGGCAGCAGTGCGGCGGGCGGCAACGGCCGCTCGTGGCAGGGCGGTCCGGAGCAGGGCGGCGCGGGACAGAACGGTGCCGGGCACGGCGGTGCCGGGCAGGGCCGGGGCACACTGCCCCAGCGTCCGCTCGGCGGCGGACTGCCGTCCGGCGACGCGCGGTCCGGCGGCGAAGGCTCCGGTGGTCTGCTCTCCGGCGGCAGCGTCGGCGGCGACAGCGACTGGCAGTCCTCGAACGACGTGCGCTGGCAGCGCGCCGAGCAGCTGAAGGAGCCGAGGGCGGGCGGGGTCACCTCGTCCGGCCTCCCGCGCCGCGTCCCGCGGGCCAATCTGGTCGAGGGCACCGCGGAGCAGACGCCTCAGGGCGGCCCCCAGGTCTCCCGCGATCCCGAGGACGTCCGGGGCAGGCTGAGTAACCTGCGTCGTGGCGTACAGCGAGGACGTGACGCGGGTACACCGAACGATACGAACGGCCAGGGCTTCGGCTCGGGCAGCAGCAACTACAACCAGGAGCGTTAGTGTGAGCCCGATGAGCCAGGCGGCGCAGAACCTGAACTGGTTGATCACCAACTTCGTGGACAACACCCCCGGGGTGTCCCACACCGTGGTGGTCTCCGCCGACGGACTCCTTCTGGCGATGTCCGAGGGTTTCCCGCGTGACCGCGCCGACCAGTTGGCGGCCGTCGCCTCAGGTCTGACCTCGCTGACCGCCGGGGCCTCCCGGATCTTCGAGGGCGGCGCCGTGAACCAGACCGTTGTGGAGATGGAGAGGGGATTCCTGTTCATCATGTCCATCTCGGACGGTTCTTCTCTTGCCGTACTCGCACACCCGGAGGCGGACATCGGCCTCGTTGGGTATGAAATGGCCCTTTTGGTCGACCGCGCAGGCACGGTCCTCACCCCGGACCTGCGTGCGGAGCTCCAGGGAAGCCTTCTCAACTGACAGACAGGCAGTACGCATTCGCGCCCCGTGGCCTTAAAGTTTCGGGACGCGGCTCCACATGATGGACGCCCGGGAAAATTCGGAGGAGGAGCAAGTGGCAGGTCCCACACCGCGAGACGGCTCGTCGGCAGGTGGCTGGTCGTACGGCCAGGGCCAGGGCGACAACACGTCGAACCACTACGGCTACCCCTCCGCTCCCGGCCATCAGGAGCGGTACGCACCGCCGCAGCGGCCGCGTGACCCCTACGAGCAGCAGCAGGCGCCCCGGAGATCCCAGCCGGACCGGCCTGCCGCACCGCGCTCGCCCGAGCAGTCACCCGGCCGCGCACAGAACCCTCTGGTCCGCCCGTATGCCATGACGGGCGGGCGGACCCGGCCTCGGTACCAGTTGGCCATCGAGGCCCTCGTGCACACGACCGCACAGCCGCACCAGCTGCAGGGCCAGTTGCCCGAGCATCAGCGGATCTGCAATCTGTGCCACGAGATCAAGTCGGTCGCCGAGGTCTCGGCACTGCTCTCCATCCCCCTCGGCGTGGCCCGGATCCTCGTCGCCGACCTGGCGGAAGCCGGCCTTGTGGCCATCCACCAGCCCGGCGGCGACGAGAACTCCGGCGGCCAGCCAGATGTGACACTGCTCGAAAGGGTGCTCAGTGGACTTCGAAAGCTCTAGCGGCGGTGCGGCCCGCTCCACCACCAGCGCGAAGATCGTGGTGGCGGGAGGCTTCGGCGTGGGCAAGACCACGTTCGTGGGCGCCGTCTCGGAGATCAACCCGCTGCGCACCGAGGCGGTGATGACGTCCGCGTCCGCGGGGATCGACGACTTGACGCATACCGGCGACAAGACGACGACGACCGTGGCGATGGACTTCGGCCGTATCACGCTCGACCAGGACCTGATCCTGTACCTGTTCGGTACGCCCGGACAGGACCGGTTCTGGTTCATGTGGGACGACCTGGTGCGCGGTGCGATCGGCGCGATCGTCCTGGTGGACACGCGGCGGCTCGCGGACTGCTTCCCGGCGGTCGACTACTTCGAGAACTCGGGTCTGCCGTTCGTCATCGCCCTGAACGGCTTCGACGGCCACCAGCCGTACCAGCCGGACGAGGTGCGCGAGGCGCTCCAGATCGGCCCCGACACCCCCATCATCACGACGGACGCCCGCCACCGGGCCGACGCCAAGTCCGGGCTGATCACCCTCGTGGAACACGCGCTGATGGCGCGCCTGCGCTGAGGCTTCCCGGGCACCTGCCCGTCGGCCCCGTTCCCCCGAGTGGGGGTGCGGGGCCGCTTCTTTTCCCCTACCCGCCCCTTCCCGGCAGCACCGATTTGCGGCTCCGCCGCGTGGGGGCTCCGCCCCGGACCCCGTATCGCGCTGAACGCGCTCGTCCTCAAGCGCCGGGCGGGCTGGTAGGTGCCCCCGTGGGGAAATGACGACGTCCCGCACCCCCAGCGAGGGGGCGCGGGACGTCAGAGACTTGGGGGCTCAGCCCTGCCAGCTGTGCGGGGCGCGGAAGCCCGGCGTGCGCTCCAGGCGGCGCCAGCCCGCCTTGGAGCGGCCGCGGGACGGGGCAGGCGCGTCCGGGGCGGCGGAGGCGCGGGCCAGGAGGACGGCGGTGATGGCCGCGAGCTCTTCCGGCTCGGCGTGCCCCTTCTCGACGCGGAGGAGGTTCTCGGCGGGAGCAGTCATGGGGTTCGGGTCTCCGTTACGGGGAGGAGGGAGGAAAGCCTGGCGGGCCGCGTCACTGCGGCGGGTTGCCGTGCTTGCGCGAGGGCAGGTCCGCGTGCTTGTTGCGGAGCATCTCCAGTGAGGAGATCAGGACGGACCTGGTCTCGGCGGGGTCGATGACGTCGTCGACGAGGC
>NZ_JBLMKT010000119.1:0-1059 GCF_047779955.1 Streptomyces lothianensis
GAGCTCCTGGACGCGGGCCTGGACCGGGTCCAGGCCATGCTCGGTGAACTCCTCGACCTGTTCGAACAAGGTGTGCTGACGCTGCCGCCGGTGCGTGCCTGGGACATCCGCCAGGCCCCCGAAGCACTACGGCACGTCAGCCAGGCCCGGCACATCGGCAAGGTCGTCCTGACCCTGCCCCGCAGGCCCGACCCCGACGGCACCTACCTCGTCACCGGCGCAACCGGAACCCTGGGCAGTCTCCTCGCCCGCCACCTCGTCACCGCACACGGGGTGCGCAGTCTGCTGCTGCTGTCCCGCAGCGGCCCCGACGCCCCCGGCGCCGCCCAGCTGGTCACCGGCCTGGAACAGGCAGGCGCCCGCGTCGACCTCGTCGCCTGCGACGCCGCCGACCGCGACGCACTCGCCACCGCCCTCGCCCGTGTCCCCGCCGCACACCCGCTGACCGGCGTCATCCACACCGCCGGAGTCCTCGACGACGGCATCATCCCCGAACTCGACACCGACCGCGTCGACCGCGTCCTGCGCCCCAAAGCCGACGCCGCCTGGAACCTCCACGAACTCACCCGCCACCACCACGAACTCACCGAATTCATCCTGTACTCGTCCACTGCCGCCACGGTCGGCGGCCCGGGGCAGGCCAACTACGCGGCCGCGAACCTCTATCTGGACGAGCTGGCGCGTCACCGGCAGGCGCTCGGCCTCCCCGGACAGGCCGTCGCCTGGGGCATGTGGGAAGAACGCAGCGCCATGACCGCGCACCTCGGCGACACCGAGGTCGCCCGCATGGCCCGCACCGGCATCCTGCCCATGCCCAGTGCATTCGGCCTGTCCCTGCTGGATGCGGCGCGGGCCTCCGGCCAGTCCCACCTGGTCGCCGCCCGGCTCGACCTGGCCGCCGTGCGCAGCCACGCCGACGCCGACGGCATCGGTGTTCCTCCGCTGATGCAGGGCCTGGTCAAGGCGCCCGTGCGGCGTGCCGTCGCCGGGCAGGCGGTCGAGGTGGGTTCGCTGGCCGGCCGGCTCGCCGCGATGCCCGCCGAACAGGCCGAACGAACA
>NZ_JBLMKT010000120.1:0-1043 GCF_047779955.1 Streptomyces lothianensis
TGGGGTGCTCGTTCCAGTCGGTGAGCCAGGCCCGGATGTCGCGTTCGAGGGCCTGAACGGAGCGGTGGACGCCGCGCTTGAGCTTCTTCTGTGTGAGTTCGGCGAACCACCGCTCGACCAGGTTCAGCCAGGACGCGCTGGTCGGCGTGAAGTGCAGGTGGAACCGCGGATGGGCCAGCAGCCACCGCTTGATGTCGGGCGTCTTGTGCGTCGCGTAGTTGTCCAGGATCAGGTGAACCTGCAGATCAGCCGGGACTTCCTTGTCCAGCTTGGTCAGGAACTTCTTGAACTCCGCTGCCCGGTGGCGGCGGTGGAGGGAGCCGATGACCTTGCCGGTGGCGACTTCGAGCGCGGCGAAGAGGGTGGTGGTGCCGGCCCGGACATAGTCGTGACTGCGGCGTTCGGGAACGCCGGGCACCATCGGCAGGACCGGCTGGGACCGGTCCAGGGCCTGGATCTGCGACTTCTCGTCCACGCAGAGCACCAGAGCCTTCTCCGGCGGATCGAGATACAGACCGACGACGTCGCGGACCTTGTCGATGAACAGCGGATCGGTCGACAGCTTGAACGTCTGCGACCGGTGCGGCGCCAGGGCGAACGCCCGCCAGATCCGCGAGACCGTCGACTGCGACATGCCCGTGGCCGCCGCCATCGACCTGGTCGACCAGTGGGTCGCGTTCTTCGGTGTCTCCTCGAGCGTCTTGACGATGACCCGCTCGACGTCAGCGTCGGTGATCTTCCGGGGGACACCGGGCCGCGGGTCGTCGCACAGACCGTCCAGGCCCCGCTCGATGAAGCGGCGCCGCCAGGTGCGGACCGTGTCCGGAGCGATCCGCAGCCGGCGGGACACCTCCATGATCGAGTGGCCCTCGGCGCACTCCAGCACGATCCGCGATCGCAGAGCCAGTCCCTGAGCCGTCGTCCGGCGACGTAACCAGCCCTCCAGCACCGCCCGCTGGGTATCACTGACCGACAACGGCGGAATCTTCGGACCCGGACGACTCATACCCAACTAACGACGAATCTCCGACTCAGGTCACTAG
>NZ_JBLMKT010000121.1:0-966 GCF_047779955.1 Streptomyces lothianensis
CACCGCACTGCGCCCCAGCCCCCTCCTGGCCGACCTCCCCGACACCCACCCCACCTCCATCTCCACCTCGACGCCCCACGACGGCGACGGGCAGATCCCGGCAGGTTCCGTATGGGAGGAGCGACTGCGGGACCTTGATGACGCGGAGGCCCGGACCGCGCTGCGCGAGGTCGTCCGTTCGCATGCCGCGGCCGTATTGGGGCACGGCGATGCATCTGTCATCGCGCTCATGACGGCGTTCCGTGACCTCGGGTTCGACTCGCTCACCGCGGTCGAGTTGCGCAACCGCCTCGTCAAGGAGACCGGGCTGGAGCTTCCGGCGACGCTGGTGTTCGACTACCCCGACGCCGAGAGCCTCGCCAGACATCTCGTCGAACTCCTGCTGGATCACCGGGAAGCCGACGGCCCGCTGCCGACAGCCCGGCTGACACCCGCCCACGCGCACGCCGACCCCGACGCCGACGTCGACCCGATCGCGATCGTCGGCATGAGCTGCCGGCTGCCGGGAGACGTCCGTACGCCGGAGGCCCTGTGGCAGCTCGTCAGCGACGGGCTGGAGGGCATTACCGGCTTTCCTGTGGACCGGGGCTGGGAGGACGTACCCCTCGGAGACCTGGATACAGCGGCCGGTTCGTCGTTCGCCCGGGTCGGTGGCTTCCTGCACGATGCAGGCTCCTTCGACCCCGAGTTCTTCGGGATCTCGCCGCGCGAGGCCCTCGCCATGGACCCGCAGCAGCGCCTTGTACTGGAGGCGTCGTGGGAGACGGTGGAAGGCGCAGGGATCGCTCCGGCCACCTTGCGCGGCAGCCGTACGGGCGTTTTCGTCGGCGGTTGCAGTCAGGGCTACGGCGCCGGGGCCCTGGCTCAAGGCGGGGAGGGCGTGAGCGGCCAGCTCCTCACCGGTACGGCCACCAGTGTCCTGTCCGGCCGGCTGTCGTATGCCTTCGGTTTTGAGGGTCCGGCGGT
>NZ_JBLMKT010000122.1:0-923 GCF_047779955.1 Streptomyces lothianensis
TCAGGCGGCGAAGAGGTTGAAGGTGGAGGTGGGTTTGGGGGTGGTGAGGGTGTCGAGTTGGGGGTCGACGGTGAGCATGGCTTGGTGGAGGCGTTGGAGTTGGGGGGAGGGTTCGACGCCGAGTTCGTCGATGAGGCGGGTTCTGAGGCGTCGGTAGATGTCGAGGGCGGTGCTTTGGCGGCCGGCTCGGTAGAGGGCGAGCATGGCCTGGGACTGGAGGCCTTCGTGGTGGGGGTGGCGGGCGGTGAGGTCGGTGAGTTCGGCGATGAGTTCGCTGTGGCGGCCCAGGCGGAGGTCGGCGTCGATGCGGCGTTCGGTGGCGACGAGGCGTGATTCCTCGAGGCGGAGGGCTTCGATCTCCAGGACGGGTCCGAGGCGGATGTCGACGAGTGCGGGGCCGTCCCACAGGTCGAGGGCCTGGCGGTAGAGGTGGGCGGCGTGTTCGTTGTCGCCGGTTTCGAAGGCGGTCAGGCCCTGGGTGGTGAGGTGTTCGTAGCGGTGGACGTCCACGTTGTGGGCGGGTGTCTGCAGGAGGTATCCGCCGTGTCGGGTGGCGAGGATGTCTTTGGCTCCGGTGGGGTGGGCGGGGCCCATGGCGGTGCCCAGGCGGCGGCGGAGCTGGAGGATGTAGGTCTGCAGGGTGGTCAGGGCGCTCTGTGGGGGGCGGGTGCCCCAGATTTCCTCCATGAGTGTCTGGACGGGGACGACCCGGCCCGGGTAGAGGGCGAGCAGGGACAGGATCTGCCGCGGTTTGGCCGCGGTCGGAACGATGGTTTCTCCGTTGACCTGGGCACTCAACGGTCCCAGAACCCGAATCTCCACGCGTACCCCCTATGTGACGTCGAGTGTGACCGGGACCGCACGCTAGTCCGAAACCGGCCACCCCCACCGCAACCTCCAGCACCCCTCCAGCACCCCTCGAA
>NZ_JBLMKT010000123.1:0-905 GCF_047779955.1 Streptomyces lothianensis
GGCAGTCCGTTTCGCCGACGGCATCGGACACCTGGAAACCCAGGGCGTCACCACCCTCCTCGAACTCGGCCCCGGCGGTGCGCTCGCGGCCATGGGCAAGGACTGCCTTGCCGACCCCCGCAGGAAGACACTGATCCCCGCCCTCCGCAAGGCCCTCGACGAGCCGCGCAGCGTGGTCGGTGCCCTCGCCGAGGCCCACGCCCACGGCGTACCCATCGACTGGACACGCTTCTACGCCGGCACCGGAGCCTGCCGCACCGCCCTCCCCGCCTATGCCTTCGACCGGCAGCGCTACTGGCCCCAGGCCCCCGAGCAGCCCGCCCAGGCTCCGGCGCCCACCGCCGAAACCTCCGTCGACACGGCCCTGTGGGAGGCGATCGACAGCGGCGATCTGGCCGCCGTCCTCGCCGGCCTCGACCTGACCGGCGAAGTCCCCCTGAAGGACGCCCTCCCGGCCCTCTCCTCCTGGCGGCGCCGCCGCAAGCAGTACGCCGTGGCCGACGCCTGGCGCTACGAGACGACGTGGCACCAGGCCCGCAGCACCGCCACCACGCCCGCCGTCCTCACCGGCCGCTGGCTGCTGGCGGTACCCGAGACACTGGACGTGTTCACGCAGGACTGGGTCGCCCAGGGACTGAAGGAGTCCGGTGCGGACGAGGTGATCCGCATCACCGCCGCTGACACCGACCTGTCCGGATACGCGGACGCGACCGGCGTGGTGTCGCTGCTGGCGATAGACGACGACACCCTGGAACAGGGTGTGGCGCCGGGCCTGGCCGAAACCCTGACGCTGATCCAGCGTCTCGACGCGTCCGGCGTCGAGGCCCCGCTGTGGTGCCTGACCGAGGGTGCGGTCTCCACCGGCGCCTCGGACCCCCTCCTCAGCACCGCCCAGGCCCAGGTCT
>NZ_JBLMKT010000124.1:0-853 GCF_047779955.1 Streptomyces lothianensis
TTCTCCAGCACGGCCAGGGCCGCTTTGGGGTAGGTGCCGGTGCCCAGCGCGTCGGCCCAGGCGGGGCCGAGCAGCTCCAGCAGGGCATCGAGCCGGTAGAAGGTGGCGGTGCGGCGTTCGACCAGCGCGCTGCGGCGGCGGACGGCTCGTCGCAGCGCGTTGGCGGGCCCGCGGTCCGACAGTTCCCGCAGTCCCTCGGGGTGCAGGAGCGGCAGCCGGGCGAGGACCCGGGAGTCGAGGCGGTCGTTCTTGGTGTGCTTGGAGTAGTAATCGCGCAGGTCGGCGGACTGTTCCGGCGGGACCAGGACGACTTTGGCGCCGCGGTGCTGGAACCACGCGGCCAGCGGGACCCAGGCGTTGCGGGTCGGCTCCATGATGACGATCACGTCGTCGGTCGAGGGCAGTCCGTCCCATAACCGTTCGAGGTCGTCGGGCGTGGTGGTGAAACGCCGTCCGGAGAACTGGATCTCTCCGGTGGCGTCGGTACAGGTGGCCCGGTGCGGGGCCCGGCAGGCCACATCGATTCCCAGGTGCAGTCTCAACAGGCTTCCCGTCTGGCGCGGCGGCAGGCTGACACGTGCCCAGCCCCTCGACCACGACCGTGTGGCACGTGTTCCGCAGGGTTGTGCTGACCGGACATTCGGTAGCAGTGGTCCGCGCTTGCCGCGGCCACGGGTTCCCAACAGGGACGCACGTGCGTCGGGAGGTTCAACCAGCCGTCGATCAGCGTTGAGAAGTCGCCCGCGAGCAGACGCTTCGGTCAGTGATCCAGCCGTGCCGGAAGAACCGGACCCGACGCACCCTACGCAGCCCCCGAAGATCCCGGAGAGCTACGGGCAAAGCTAAATGTCAG
>NZ_JBLMKT010000125.1:0-838 GCF_047779955.1 Streptomyces lothianensis
TCCACGGGGCAGACGATGCCGATGCCGACGAACACGACATGGGCGAAGACTTCGACTTCGACGACCCAGACGAAATGCACCGGCGACTGCCTCGTCTGGCCGCCCTCTACCTTCCGGGGGTTCAGCCGTGAGCCAGCCGCTGCCGTCGTTCCGCTACCACCCCGACCCTGTCGCGACCGGAGCGATCGCCAAGAGCGGTGAGGTCTGTGTCTGCTGCGGGGCTTCGCGCGGGTGGATCTACACCTTGAGTCTGTACACCGAGCAGGAGGTGCCAGGGCGGATCTGCCCGTGGTGTATCGCCGACGGCGTCGCGGCGGAACGCTTCGAGGGCGAATTCGTCGACGCTCATGGTCTGGATGGGGTGTCGTGGGAGGTGCTGCTGCAAGTCACCCGCCGTACACCCGCCTTCTCTGCGTGGCAGGACCCCCGCTGGCTCGTCCACTGCCACGATGCGGCTGCCTTCCGCGGTGAAGTCGGCTACACGCAGCTGGCCGAGCATCCGGAAGCCCTCGAGCAGCTCCGCACCGACTTGCGCCTGGGTGGCTGGCGTGACACCGACCAGCTCGAGGAGTTCCTCCGCCACCTCGGCGAAGGAGCAAGCGCCATGCTCTTCCAATGCACCATCTGCGGGGACCATCTCGCCTACACCGACTTCAGCTGAGCCGGGGGCCGCCGCTCTGGAATCTGCACGATACTGACCAGCACGTCGTCACCACGCCGACACCATGATCACTGCACCCCGATGACACCACCTGCCCCATCCCCTCAGGCCAGACCCCCGCAGCCGTCCGGTGACACCCACCGCAGACTCAGTGACATCTCCACACAGATTCACAGC
>NZ_JBLMKT010000026.1:0-811 GCF_047779955.1 Streptomyces lothianensis
CGCCACGGTCGTCATCACGACGGGGCCCGCGGTCGTCACGGCGGAACCCGCCACGATCGTCGCGGCGGTCATCACGCCTGTCGTCGCGGCGGTCATCACGGCCGCGGAAGCCACTGCGGTCGCCACGGTCGCGGTCATCCCGACGGCCGTAGCCGCCGCCTCCGGGACGCCCGCCCCGGTCGTCGCGCCGGAAGCCGCCACGGTCGTCATCGCGGCGCGGGCCTCGGTCGTCCCTGCGGAACCCACCGCGGTCGTCATCACGACGGGGCCCGCGGTCATCGCGACGGAACCCGCCACGGTCGTCACGCCGGTCGTCCCTGCGGAAGCCACCGCGGTCGTCATCACGACGGGGCCCGCGGTCGTCACGGCGGAATCCACCACGGTCGTCACGCCGGTCATCCCGGCGCGGGCCTCGGTCGTCGCGGCGGTCGTCACGGCCACGGAAACCACCACGGTCGCCGCGGTCACCTCGGTCGCGGTCATCGCGCCGGTCGCGGTCATCGCGCCGGCCGAATCCACCACGGTTGTCGTCTCGGCGGAAGCCACGGCCACCGCCGTACCCTCCACGCTCACCGTCCCGACGGCGCGGCTCGCGCTCCGGGCGTTCGTCGGGGGTGTTCGTCGACATCGGGTGACTCCTGTCCTAGGTACCGCAAGTCATTCTCGCGCAACCGACCACCGGCCGCGCTTCGGCAGAAAAAGAAAAGGACCCGTGGTCCCAGCGTGAACGCTGGGACCACGGGTCCTCAAATAATTGTTCGGCGGCGTCCTACTCTCCCACAGGGTCCCCCCTGCAGTACCATCGGCGCTG
>NZ_JBLMKT010000126.1:0-809 GCF_047779955.1 Streptomyces lothianensis
TCGGGGTTGGTGAGGGTGGTGGTGGTTTCGGCGAGGGTGGCGGGGGTTTTGTTGGTGAAGATGTCCTGGGGGGAGATGTCGAGGCCGGCGGAGCGGGCTCGTACGGAGAGTTGGATGGAGGTGATGGAGTCGCCGCCGAGTTCGAAGAAGTTGTCGTCGATGCCGGCGTGGGTGAGGTCGAGGACTTCGGTGAAGAGTTGGCACAGGAGGTGTTCGCGTGCGTTGCGTGGGGGGCGGCTTTCGTGGGTGGTGGTGTAGTCGGGTGTGGGCAGGGCGGTGCGGTCGAGTTTTCCGGTGGGGGTGAGGGGGAGTGTGTCGAGGGGGATGTAGGCGGCGGGGTGCATGTAGGTGGGGAGGTCGGTGGTGAGGTGTTCGCGTAGGGCGGGGATGTCGAGTTCGGTGGTGGGTGGGGTGGGGACGATGTAGGCGATGAGTCGTTTGACGGCTCGGTTGTCTTCGTGGGGGAGTACGGCGACTTGGCCGACGGTGGGGTGGGTGGAGAGGGTGGCTTCGATTTCGCCGGGTTCGATGCGGTAGCCGCGGATTTTGACTTGGTGGTCGGCGCGGCCGATGAATTCGAGGTGGCCGTCGGTGTTCCAGCGGACGATGTCGCCGGTGCGGTACATGCGGGTGCCGGGTTCTGCGAAGGGGCAGGCGACGAAGCGTTCGGCGGTGAGTTGGGGTCGGTTGAGGTAGCCGCGGGCGAGGCCGGTGCCGGTGATGTAGAGCTCGCCTGCGGTGCCTGGGGCGACCGGGCGCAGGGCGTTGTCGAGGACGTATACCTGTGTGTTGTCCATCGGACGGCCGAT
>NZ_JBLMKT010000127.1:0-764 GCF_047779955.1 Streptomyces lothianensis
GGGCGGTCAGGCCGTTGGACGCGCCGTCCTGGTTGACGGCGGAGCCCCGTACGACTGCCAGCACCTGGTGGCCGTTGCGGCGCGCCTCGGACAGGCGCTCCAGGAGCACGACGCCCGCGCCCTCGGCCAGCGCGAACCCGTCGGCCGACTCGGCGAACGCCTTGCACCGGCCGTCGGCCGCAAGCGCCTGCTGTCGGCTGAACTCCACGAACGACGTCGGCGTTCCCATCACCATCACGCCTCCGGCCAGCGCCATGGTGCACTCGCCGTTGCGCAGAGCCCGGGTGGCCATATGGAGGGCGACGAGGGAGGAGGAGCAGGCCGTGTCGACGGTGACGGCCGGACCCTCCAGGCCGAGCGCGTACGAGATACGGCCGGAGACGACACTGCCGGCGGTGCCGGTCAGGAGGTGGCCCTCGAAGCCGTTGGGACGGCCGCGGGTTGCACCGCCGTAGCCGGACGCCGCCGCGCCCGCGTACACACCGGTACGCGTACGGCGCATCATGGCCGGGTCGATGCCGGCGTTCTCGAAGGCCTCCCACGAGGTCTCCAGAAGGAGCCGCTGCTGGGGGTCCATGGCAAGGGCCTCACGCGGCGAGATCCCGAAGAACGCCGGGTCGAACTCCCCGGCACCTCGCAGGAACCCGCCCTTGCCTACGTACGAGGTTCCCCGGGTGTCCCCTGCCGCATGGCGGAAGACGTTCAGGTTCCACTGTCGGTCGGTGGGGACGGTGTCGATGGCGTCGTGGCCTTGGGTGACGAGG